>NZ_CP024312.1 GCF_002944315.1 Rhizobium sp. NXC24 | reverse complement strand
CTACGAGGCTCTTCGCGCCGTGCCAGCATTCGTCCGCATCAGCGCCATGAGCATCGGCCCAAGCGAAAACTCGCCCCGCTCCGCCTTGCGGCTGAGATCGCGCAGATATCCGCCGGCTGAGTTGATATGCCCTGCCCTCTCGAGAATGCAGGCCATCACCGCCGCCGCGTTTTCGGGACCCAGTGCATCGCAGGCATCCTGGTAAGCGCTCGGACTGACTGCCAACATCGATCGGACCACGACCGCGGCCGACATCAAGTCTCGCCAACTGCCGACGGCGCCGCCTGGACCGTAATTGACGATCTCCGGGCAGGCCTGCAGCACCATTGCCAGCGGAAACGCCTTTATCGGCTCGCGCGTCGGCCTGATATCCTGGCTCGATTTTGCCCCCTGCTCTTTTTCAGAGCTAGGTTCAAGTTCATGGATGGATTCGGATTTTGAATTCTGTTTGTGGCATCCGTTTTGGACAGCATTGCCATCCGTATTTTCAGAATTTTCCTGAATTTCCAGCCGGTTGATGATCTCCTCGCGCAACATCTCCATTTCTTCGAGGATTGAAGTCAGATCCAAGATCATCGGCGAGCGCGGAATCCGGGCAACCAAGGCGATGAACAAGGCTTCGATATGGCTCCAGTCGCCGGGAGCTCCCTCTTCCACCGCAGCCGTGATCAGCTTGCGGACATCACGCCGGCAGACCGTCAGTGCCTCTTTGGCAATACGGAAGCGCTTACGTTCCGCGGCCACCTGCTGTGCGGCATGCGCCAGCTCTTCAGCCCGCGCTAATAGCGGCGCCAGGCTGAAGCCGAACGCATCTTCGATCGCGCCCGATCCGTCCTTGCGTGCATAGCGCTTGCCATTAGCACTGTCCTTGCGGTGGATGAGGCCTGCATCGACGAGCGCGGCAAGATGCCGGCGCAGCGTCGTGCCAGCGATGCCATGGGCGCGCACCGAGAGCTGGTCGTTCGATGGAAAAACCACGAGCCCGCGCTCCTCCGACAGCTCATTGTCCGGATAGAACGTCAGAAGCGCATCGAGCACAGCGAGTGCACGATCCTGGACGCCAAGCATCTCCCTCGCCTCGCAGACATTGCGAAACACTTTCCATTTGTCGGCCGTCTTGCCTGATTTGATTTCGGCCGTTTTCATCTGCCCTCTAACTTGGGCGAGCGACATCGGCCGCCGCCCGAAGGGCGTCGTCACATTTCCAACCTGCATTTTCCTTCACCTTTCAAAAGGCAAAAGAAATCTGCTCACCAAAACGGCGCCAAAGACTCTTGACTGCGATTCGTGGAAATGCGATTCTTCAGTTGCTAAAGAGAAGAGAGGCTTCCACGACGGCAACGTTTGGGGGCCTTTTCTTTTGCTACTTTGTCTCCCTGGTTTTCACAAACTCGTCGTAAAGCTCATCAAGCCGCTCGGACAGATAGCGGCCGAACGGAGCGGCATCATCCGCCTTGAGCGCAAGCGCGAACGATCTCTCTTTGGCCCTTATGGTGCCCACAACATTTCCCCCACGCTTCGGTTTCCACTCACGCTGGTCGGCTATACTTTCACGTTTGAGAATGAGAGAGGCCAAAACGGCCTCGAAACGCTCGTCCGAAGAGAGCTGTAGGAAGCTGTGAGAATGCACTACCCTTGTCACATCCTTTTGCTTAGCGTGGATGTAAATGTTGGCAAATTCAATCCATCTGCGTCTGCCAATGCCACGCGCACTACCGATCGCTTGAATGACGTCGGCTGGAACAGCCGAGGCCACTGAAATCAGTTTCGAAAGCTCTGTCTTGTCCGTCGAAAGAGCCTGCATAATGACCGGTCGTGCGAAGCCACGGCTTTCAAGGGTGAAGGCAAATACGGCACGTTCGATGTAGGACAAGTTCTCTCGCCCGCTGTTCTCAATTCCTTGGGCAACAACCAAGGCAGTATCATCGACCTCACGCACAATTGCGCGAACTTTGATGCCCAGAACAGACGCAGCTTTGAGACGTCGATGGCCATAGGCCACCTGAAAGCGGCCATCTTTTTCGGGATGTGGGCGTACTAAGATAGGAACTTCTTGACCGGTCTCCGCGATGGATTGCAAGAACGGATCGCCCTCAGTGAAGACAATCTCATCGAGACGGTCGCGCACGAAAGAGGAGTCAATTAGTTCTGGATCCAGCTCCTGCACATGCTGTCCGGACTGAAGCGCTTCGTGAAAAGCTTTCGCTTCTTCCTCCATCTTGCCGAGAGTTAGAGCCATAGAACGGACCGGACCCGCCGGACCGCGATGATCGGGCTCCTGATCCAAGTTGGCCGCGGCCAACTCTTGAACAGATTGTTCAAAAATTCCGCTGAGTATCGATCTTCTGCTCATTTGCGCGCCCATACCTTTCGGATGTTTGCGAGAACTTCAGAATTCGCGGCATTCACCGATTCTAACGCTCTGTCATAGGTCGTCTTTCGAACTTGGCCGCGTTCGATTTCATAAAGCGTCTGTTTCGAGAGCCCAGCATCGGAGATTGCGGTGGACTTCAAAATCGTGGCGGTAAGGACATCATCAGAAAAGAGGCTTCTCAAAAGTGCGACGATTTGGGACTGAGGGCCATCGAAAGGTTCATGGCGGGTGACGACGTACTTGATGAAGTCGTGGGAAAGATCACCGCCAGCCTTCCTTACTACAGCCAAAAGATCTGACGTCATGAGAAGGAACTGCGACATCGAAGCCACGTCGACCATCTGAGGGTGAACGGTGATCAGCATAGCCGTTGACGCGCAAACTGCGCCGAGCGTCAGGTAGCCGAGCTGAGGCGGGCAATCGATGACAACGATGTCGTAGTCTGACTCGACCTCGGCGATGGCAGTCCCAACCCGTTGGAAAAATGCCTCGCCCTTCCCTGCCCGTCTCTCGGCCAACGCACGAGGCGTCTCGTGCTCAAATTCCATCAGTTCGAGGTTACCTGGCACAAGATGCAGGCCGTCGAAGTAAGTAGGACGTATGATCTCACGCAGCGATTTGCGCTCATCGTCGTAGCGAATTGCGCCGTACAGAGTGTCACCATCGCCCAGGTCGAATTCGGGCTGTACTCCAAGCATTGCAGAGAGCGATGCTTGCGGGTCTAGGTCGATCGCAAGAACGCGATATCCGGACAAAGCCAGATATTGAGCAAGATATAATGATGTCGTCGTCTTCGCCGAGCCGCCCTTAAAATTGGTGACAGCTATGGTCTGTAACTTCTCTCCGCGTTGCCGGTGAGGCAGGAAGGAAAGAGCATCTTTCGGCTTCGATGTTGCAAGATGGTGGCGGAGCTCGTTAATTTGACTAAGAGTGTAAGAGCGGCGTCCCGAGCTACTCACGTCTGGAGCCGGACCTTTTCCGTCCAATGAAAGTTGCCGCAGATAGCCGTCTGACACGCCAATGAGCTGCGCGGCCTCGCCTGACGTAAACGTTCGCAACGATTTCTGTGAATGCGGCGGGAAAAGGTGTTCAGATAGAACCTTGAGCTGCCGCGAGAGCTGTTTTGCTTGCCGCTCGATACGAATATCAGTTGATGATACGCTGGCTGTGTCCAAGATGGAAATTCCTCGCAAAACGAATTTAGTCTCGATACGGAAACTAATCGTTTCTCATTAAAAAACCGTATCACTTATGACACGATTCGTTTACCACGCCAAATTGTGGACTTTTGCAAAGTTGGCCGCGGCCAACTTTTTAAGAAAGTCAGCCTCTCCAAGCTATCGTGCAATCTCTCTAGAACCGAACGCACGTGGTTTGCACTTGGCGACTCAAGCACAACGCGGAGGCCAGACTGAGCCCCTAGCGAGCGAATTCTGGAAAGAAAGCCCAGACCCTTAGCACAGCTACATCAGTGGCTCAGCAGAGTTGGCCGCGGCCAACTTTTATTCGCGTAAGTAGCGGCAAGCCAGTATCCGTCCTTGCTAACCGCGGAAGGTATGGCTGAAGCTCGGACGGCATGTTCTCCATGAAAAGCACTGCCAGCACTTCAATTGCGAAAGTGGCGGCGGATTGAGCTTTCCATCTCGTTGCGCTTTCCCGAGCTTGGGCGTCAAACTGCCCATGACTTCAGCGAGCGCCAGCAATTCTTCTCGGAACGCAATCCGGAGGCTACGGCCTTCGATTACGATTGCGGGGCTCACTTTAAGCCTGACGTAGTCCCCATTCCTTTTCAAATTCGGCCGCAAAGTCGCTCTCCCGCTCATCCAGCATTCGAGCTGCGGATTTCGTACCCACCGCGGCAACAACTGCCGACAGCTCCTTTGCCGACCGCCTGGTGCCCTGAAGCTCAAGAGAATAGGCGATGGGCATATCTGCTCGCAGATGAGGCAGGTTTGCTTTCATGACCTCACTGAGATGCACAAAAACATCCGGGCTGCCATCGTCCGGCTTTATAAAGCCGTAGCCCTTGGCGGCATCGAACCACTTCACCTTACCTTCGGCCATCTTGCTCCCCTTATGGTCTTACGCATTGTTGACAAAGTTTCGATCGTGTCAAACCGTAGCTCGACTTTCCTGAAATCCGAGTTGAGAAGAATCATGCATGTAATAAATCCCAAAGAGGACTTTCCCGAGATAGGAACGGTCCAAAACCCCGCGGTGTTTTATGACGGGCGAGATGCCTCGGTTTGCTATGAGCCGTCGGTTCGCTCAGAAGGCGGCAATGTCGTTCTCAAATTCCGAGGGGTTATCGATTTCCGAATAACTCCCGTCAACATTGATGGCCTACGAGACTGTAGGTATCCAGTCAATCCGTGGGCCTTTAATGAGGTGATCGGCGGCGCGGAAACGGCCAGATGGCATATCCTCAAAGCGCGGCTCTGGATTGTCACTTTCAATGACCTCACGATCGAAGTTCTCTTCCGGACAGTTGAAATCATTCGCCGCGATGCGGAAGAGGGGCCACAAGATAGAGCGCTGGTAAACACTCTGAACGGGCTCCAAGGTACCGGCATTATTGCACTGTAGTTATCGCGACCGCTGGCGTCGCTTACGCTGCATCGCCATCAACCCCAGTGAAAGATCAAGCATACCTTCGGCAACCTCTTTGGCAACATAGCAGAAGAATCCGCCAGGCTTGCGGATCTCGGGGCGCGGCCGGGCCTGGTCATCGGCATAGAGCTGGTAGACATAGGCGGCGACGAACGGGAACAGCCCCGGGCCAAGCTGCTTTTTCCCCCGTTCAAGTCCGTGCGGTGCGACCTGAAGTAGGTGGGCCATGATCGCGCCGGCTCCGGCAACATCCTCGATCGAGCGAATCTGCGCATAATCCTCAAGCGCGGGGCAGGCGGATTTCCAGAGCGCAACGTCCAACAGCGCTGTCGGCGGGGCGCCTCGCCGAGGAGACGCCGCTTCGCGCCATCCTTCCTCTGTCTCGACCTCAGCGAGCGCTGCAGATTGTTCGTTTAACCGAACAGCTCGCCCCCACTTTTCTTCGAAACTCCCAAAAGTGCCGCCGGAGGCGGCTCCATCGTCTAAATGTTGCGGCGATTTTTCGCCGCTCCGTTTATGACAATTCTCGATAGAGTAATCGGTGTTTGATTCTTTATGACGGCAGAAATTGCCGTCAGTGGCGGCAGAATTCTTTGGTTTGCACACCTCGTAGTAGGTGCGTTCGGCAATTGTTTTCGACATTTGAGCCGCCCCAAGCACCTCGGCCAGGACGTCCGAAGTCACGCGGATACTGCGAGGCGGACGACTGGCCGCTATCGCGTCGTCAAAGCGGCTGGCGAGGTCGAAGCGGCCAAGCTCCTTAAGCGCGGCCACGAGATCCTGGAGATCTTTGTGAATAGCGCTGAGATCGTGGCGCAGCGATCGGACAAGAGCGCGTTCGGCGTCGTCCTCGGCGACCGCCGCCGCGAAGCGCTCTCGCTTCGCGAACAGCGGCCCCAGATCGAAGCCGTAGGCAATGGTGACGCTATTGCCCTGGCGGCGGGCAAAACGCTTTCCATTGGGGCTGTCGATGGCGATGATGAGGCCCTGCTGACGCAGAAGCGCTATGGCGCTGCGAAGCGTCCTCTCCGGCAATCCCGTCTTATCCATTAAGTAGCTGTTGCTCGGCCAGACCAACAGCCCTTGGGCAAGCTGTTGCTCTCCATAGCAGGCGGCAAGGGTTGTGAGGAGAGTTCGGGCAGAGCAGGGTAGGCGCAAAGCGCGTCCGGCATGTCCGGCGGCGGTCAACAGTGTTTTGCGTTCAACCCGACCTGTGAGAGCTTGATGGGCTTCCTCGCGCCACATATAGGTATAAGCGACCGGTGTCCGCCGCCCGTATGGGCGCGGATGGGTGTCTTGATCCAACAATTTCCATCTCCGCTTGCTGGCGGATCGCGGACAATAAAATCCCGTCGCGCGAACGCGCGCCTCTCTTGACGGCAATGTAGCGGGAGGGTAGAAATTACCGGACTTCAGATTTCCGGTGTTGGGCGACGCCAATCGCCTTCACCCTGTCGCTTCGAGAGAGCCCGCCACTGGCGGGTTTTTTCATGTCGCGATCATTGCTCCTCGTTCGATTCGACAGCACACTATAGCCATGCACTACGAGTCTGTCGTTAATTTTGTACGCGATGCCGTATGAGCTAGATGCTGAATCATTCTATTGAACAAATAGCGCAACCAAGCGAGGATGGCCACAATGACTAATCTGCTGCCAATAGGCACCATAAAGCGCCGGCCATCCGCCAATCGGATGGGCTTCAAGGAAGACTGGGCGCACGAAGCGCCATCGCTTTTGGGGCGCATTCGCGCTGTGCTCCTGGAGCACGAGCGCAGATCCGGCCTAACCCGGACCGACTTTGTGAAGACGTCGGGTTTCCCGCGACAAACCTTCTATGAGATCCTGGAAGGATCTGCGAATTTGCGCCTGAGTTCAGTTGATGCAATTGCAAAGGCGCTCGACATCAACATTTATGAGCTGCTGGGCGTACCGGCAGATATGGTCAAGGCCTCGCCCGAAATGAGCGCCGTCCAACAGGCGCTTCCGTCCAAGGATTGAGCGGAAGGGGAGGGGCCGCCCGAAGGCGGCCCGAGATCTTTCTACTCCTCGGCCGTGGTTTTCTTGGGCTGACGGCTGAAGCTCTCCGCTGCAAGCTCGACTGTGTAAACTGTTTCGCCGTTGCGCTCGAAGCTGTTCTGGCGAAGAGTGCCGACGATGCGGACGTAGTCGCCGGCGGTGACGTTCTTCTCGACGAAGGTACGGGTGCTGCCGTCGAAGATGGCGACTTCGTTCCAATTCGTGCGATCCACCCACTCACCGTTTTCCTTGTATGAGGCGTTGGAGGCGATCGATACGCGCACCACCTTGTCGAAGATCTTGATCTTACCGACGCGGCCGATGATTTCGAAGCTAGCTTTATCAAACATAGTCTGTCTCCTGAACTGGCGGCGGGACCATTCCCGCTCGCGATGCGAAACGTCATCAGCCGGAGCGAGCTGAACGATCACAGGAACCGAAGGTGGAGGGGAACCACGTCCGGAGACGGGAATTTTGCAGCGCGGTAGCGCGGCCGCGAGGAGGGCCACAGGACCGGGGAAAATTCTCGGCGCCAGTGGTTGATTGGGCGGCGGCCGGCTGTAGTTGAAAGCATCAGATGCGAGCGGGAAGGTCTCTGCCGGGATTCACGAGATAGGAGGGTATGGCGCAAGCAGCTTCGAGAACATTGAGTTGGAGAGAGCGGAATAGGCACGGACCAGGCACGAGGTTTCGAACGCCCTCGCCTACGTGTGGGAAAAGAAAGGTGCTGGTGGCACGGGGCGGGCGATCGTCCTTGATGAGGCACTATCCGTTCGTCGAGATTGTGCGAAACACCGCCGTCATCTCTTTGTGTCCAAGGCACGGAGCGGGATGACGGTTCTTGCTGGGGGTGAAATGACACGCCGACTATCCCCAGGGCAGCCGGTTCGGCACTCTGCAGCGGGTGGTGTAGCCCTGTCAGGCCGATCTATCGTCCGAAAAAAGCACCAACAGAGTGAATAACACTACGATGATGGCGGCTTGAATCAGCACCCACATTTCCGCTCCATAGACAATAGTCCACAAGGCCGCAGCGCACACGGCAATCACCGAGAACAGCAACATCGTCATTCGGCTCGGGGATTTGCGTTGCCTGTCTGCTTTGATCCTTCGGAAAACGATGACAATCATGACGAGACCTACAAGGAGGAATAGGGACTCACTCATTGCGGATCCTCATCATTGAAAGAGGCGAGGCCCCTGTCGGCAATGGCTCGGACGGGCTGAAGAATTGTTCCAAGGGTAAGATCTCGGGTGTTGGGTTGTCTTCCCAGAGCTTGGCGAAATCTCGATCGTCGGGCGGTCTGTGGATGACGACCTCGCGCTGAGGGTTGGCTTCACGAACACGCTCGGCGGCAGTGAGACCGGGCTTGTCTGGATCGGCGAATACGACGATCCGCTGCACGATCTCGGGTAGCTGAAGAAATGGCAAACGCGTCGCGCCAAGTGAGCACCAGACGGGCAGGCCATAACGCAGCATCGCGGCGTGGCCGGTCTCATAGCCTTCGGCAATTCCAAGGGTGTCAGCGGCCTGGGCGAGCCGCAGGGCAAAGCCACGGCCCGGGCCGATGATCCGGCGCGGTTCGTCCAACGCGGCCTTTTCGGGCCGCGTCCGGTGCAGAAGTGTGAGCTGCACCGAACAAACCGACCGGTCTGGCGCTTGCAGCGCCGCGACGAGTGCCGAAAAGCGTCTCTTCTTCAACCTATATTCTGGCAGAAATCGCAATGTGGGTAATGTCGTCGGCAGGCGGCGAGAGGAGAGGTAGGCTTCACCATGTGTGCCGGCGAGCGCAATCGCACTAGACCAGAGCGCGAGCGCATCAGCCGTGGTGGTTTTGGGGTCAGTCGGACGAACGCGATGTTGAGGCACCGGAGCCGGCTTTGACAGATCGAGATCCGCAATGGCGTTCTCGATATCGATGGAATCGCAGCCGGCAAAGCAGTGGAGCAGAAGGCGATATTCGCCGTCGCGAACGGAGAGGGAGGGATGGCGGTCGCCTTTGCCTTGCCCGTGGCCTGGCACAGGGCAACGGCACAGGGAGCCGCCTCGCGCCGGGAACCCTCCCAAGGCGCGGCGCACTTGTGCAGCGCTCGGCCATGACAGCTTTGTCATCGGCTTACACTGGCATCTTGCGCCTATCGAATCAATAGAATGTCTTAATGACACGATAGTCACGACGGCAATTGCTCCACAAATTTGAATCGCCACGGACTGATTATCGAAGCGATTTCAGCGGAAAGAGGTCTTCGCTGGTTAGGTCGCGTAGCGTGTTCATGATGACTTCCCGAGAGAGCGGATGGTGCGTGAGGAAACTGGGGAGGGGCCGCGGTGGTGCGGCTTTTCGCAGTCGAGGCGGACGATAAGGCCTTTGTCGTCAAGATAGGTGCCGCGCCCTTCTTCCTCCGCGAACAGATCGCGGGTGACATGCCCGCCGGCCGCCTTGTAGGCAGCAAGACCGACGAATTGCACACAGGGATGGTAGCCCCGGCCTTGTTGGTAAGCTGCGCGCAGATGGCATCGGCCGAACGGTCCCAAGAGAGTACGTTGGCAATAATCGCCTCCTGCTGCTCATGATCGTCCGTCAAAGCAACGGGCTCAAGCTGCTGCATCGTGACATCGCCTTGCCTGAACTCGTCTGCAGGCGAGGGCAGACGTTTGCGAGCGTCAGACGGCGACGAACCGTTATTTGTGAATGCCGAACCGGCCGCCAATCTGCTCCGGTGACAAGCTTTCCTCGCGGCGTAAGGTATCGAATGCCACAATCTCATCGCGGCGCTCTGACCTTCTTTCGAGTGTATCTTTGGCTGCAAAGCTCTCTCGCGTCTTTCGATCAGGCACTTTCGAGACGGAAGCGATAGCCGCCTTTTGATTTTCGCATGGCCGAGGCGATTGCTTTGTTGATTTGATCGATATCACAAGCTTATGGATGGAACTTGCGGCCTACCCATCTGCGCATGTCTTTGTGTTCCTCATGCTCAGGATCGAGCCAAGCGTCGAGGAAGTCGGCATAGCCAGAAGTACCTCCAATATCTTCGGGAGGTCCGGAGCGTTTGCCAGCGATACAGCGGGGATATTTTGCACCTTCCTGGCGTGCGACACGTTCCAGCCGCAGCAGATGACGCCAGCAGTCCCCAAAATCGTATTCGTAAAGGATGGTCAAGATGTTCTCGTCGCGATCGTATGGGAAGTGAAGGTCGATCATTCTGACCTCCGTGGCCTCGAAGATCTTGCTGTCGAACATTCCGTCCTCATCGAACTCCGGCGCGCCGAAGATCAGACCACCGATGTTGAACTGGTGCAGATGACTGTCGGTCCAGCCGAAGGCAGCCTGAAGAACTTCATGAAGTTGAGCGAGATTGAGTGTGATCGGCAGCTCGAGTACACGGCTGATCTCGGGTTCGATGTCGAGGATATGGACCTCGGCGCGGACGATGAAGCTATCTGGGTCAAACGGATCAAGCATAGGGGGATCATGCTGCGCGGCGACAATCACGGTGAGACTCGTATTGCCGCACTTAACGATGCTCCCCGAGATTGGCACGTTGCCTCATTCATTTTGCTCCCAGGTTGGAGCGAAGGAGGCCGGGCGCGGAGATGGCAGGGGTTTCGCAGCGCCTGGCCTCCTTCGCGAGCGCCACGGCGCCTCAGTGCGGCCTTGCGATCTGCTGGATCGATGGCTCCTTGTTCAAGGTGCCAAACAGCAACGCGTCCGCCTGTTCGCTACGCCAGACCTTCAGCCGACGCTGAAGTGTTCGAAGCAGTTTGTCGGGGTAATCGCCGGGATACTCGGCCTGCAGTCGTGACAGAAGTTCACTGCCGGTTCGCCATGGTTCGGCTTCGAACCAATTTCGCAAGTCGGTAGTCGCCTTAACGAGAGGGTCAGGACGCCGCCGTCCTCTTTTGGCTTTCGCAATCGGGCGATCCGTCGGCCGGGTAGCTCCGTCCTTCCAGGCAGTCCGCAAACTCGCCAGGAAAAGGTCGATCGGCTGAGTTTCCCCGTCAGTGCGCATGGCCGGCGGCGTGTCGGCAAGCGCAGCGAGTCGCTCCTGTAGGGCGCGAATATCGCGTAATAGCAGGACAGGATCGAGCCCGGCGTAGACTTCCTGCAGACGGGAGCGGACTGCATCTGACGTGCGAGCGTCGGCAACCAGACGCTGATGCGGCGTGGCTGGCGGACTATACGTCTTGCGCACACGAGCGCCGTCGCGCTGCTTCGCGATTAATTTGAATGATGGCTGAAAGAAGTTCACGAACAGCCGCGCTGATCGGTAGAGCTTCGCTAGCAGCGTGGCGGCCTCCAGTCCCTCGAACCGACGATATCCGACCATCCTGCGCACCACGGCACCATTCTTCTGCTCGACAAAGGCCTGGTCGTTCTTGCGGTAGGGGCGGCAGCGCGTGAAGACGATGTTGGCCGCGTCACAATAGGCCTTCAGCGTCTCGTTCATGAAGACGGTGTCGTTGTCCGTATCCAGGCCGAGAAGCGCGAAGGGCAGCTGCCTGCGCAATTCTGTGAGAACACTGCTCAACAGTGTCTGTTCGCGAACCAGCAGCGGCGCACATTCCGTCCAGCCAGTCGCGATGTCGGTGAGCACAAGGGTTTGGATGAAGCTGCCGCGAGCCGAAGGGCCGCAATGGGCGACGAGATCCGCCTCAACGAAGCCTGGCGCCGGATTGTCCCAATCCGCCGACGTTCTAATGGGAATGCTCCGTCGCAGGGCGTGCGCCGCGGGCCGCCGTCGAGGACGTCCCAAGCCCTCTCGGATCGGTCCCAGCGTCCTGTCGATCGTGGCCGCGCTCATCGCCAGCAATTTGCCACGGATCTCAGGCGCGAGGTTAAAATGACCGTGGCGTTCCATCGCCTCGACAAGAACGGGCAGCAACGCCTTCAGTCGCTTCCCGCAGACCCGGTCAGACGCCTCCCACAGCAATATGAGCGCATTGCGTTCCGCTTCATCATAAACCCGCGGCCGCGCTCGCCGACCTGTAGGCTCTCTCTCGTGGCGCCGCAGCAGCCGCATCGCGTGCTTGCGGTGAAAGCCCGTGATGACGACGAACTCATCCAGAATTCTCGCCTTCTCCGCTCGTGTCGAAGCACGATAGCGCTCCGAAACCGCCGCCGTCAGTTCCTTCCTTGTCGCCATGCTCAGCTGTCCCATAGTCGCCCCTGTTGATACCCTCGGTAGGGAGCAAATTATGTGAGGCAACGGTTGAATATTCAGGAACAGTTTCGACGAGGCAATGCGGGTGTTTCGGTGTGAAGTCGTTTGGGAATTCGGGCACAGACGTGTGGGAGAGCATCGAATCATTTGGTCTGCCGTACGAGGAGATCGCAGACCTAATGGAACAGGAGGGCCGATCTGTAGGAGTGATCGAGCAGCTATTGGCGAGGTGGGTAGGCGTTAGAGTTCGAAGCGGCCAAGACGCAGATCGTTGAGGCGATATTGCCAGACCAGGTTCAAATCGTTGGGATCGACACCTGAAGTTGACCAGTCGGGTTCGGACGGGTTACGGAAAGGCAGCTCGTCGTTGAAGCGTGCCGGCTGTTGACGTGGGCGAAATTGACGGCGTTCGATCCCGCGAGCCAAAAGCTCAATGACCCGGACGACCGCGAACGTAGCAATCAGGAAAGCAGTGGAAAAACCGAGCATGCGAAGGCCTGCATCGTGATCAGGTAAAGCGAGGAATCCCAGCACGCTGCCGGCAAAAACTGTAAGCGCAAGCTTCATAAGCATCACACGGCACCTCCTATTCACGACGATGATCATTATAATATCCCGGATAGAAAGTCATTATAATGATCATCGGAGCCGGGACTGTGCCTGCACGGATCAGGCGATTTTTGGTGGCTATGGATCTGCTGCCGCTTTCGCTGATCAAACAGCGCAGAGCGGATCATTTAATTATTCATTTTCAGCGTAGAGCAAGGATATAGAAAATGTCGTGGTTTTGTGAAGGGCCGTCGGATATAGCCAATCGCTTTGCTGCACACTTTCAAGAAATCTGGCAGCGTGCCGCACCACTTTAATGAAAGGGTGAATCAACTTAACATGGGGATACCCACCCAAGTTATTAGTGGACATTTAAAAGAAAAAAGGTCTTATCCGAAGTCGACTGGCGGGAGGATATCTGTGCCGATTTTTAAGAATAAGACCGAAGACTCCGATGGTTGGCTTTCGATCCTGCTTGCCCTCCGACTTCGTCAAATTGAGAGCGAGTATCCAGACTATGCGAGTTTCGCCGATGCGACCGGTCTATCGCGCGGCACGCTCTACCAGTTGCGGACAGGGAAGGGGAATCCCACCTTTGTCACGCTTGAGCGGCTGGCTCGGTACCTGAAGGTACCTGTATGGTCGCTCATCGGAATCCCGGGCGACGAAAAGAATGTAAAACAAGCGATCGAGACGTTCGGTTTCAGCTATGACGAGATAGCGCGGCACATCGAGGCCACGCGAGCAGTCAAGCGCTCGATGACAGAGTTTAGTGGTGTACCGACTTCCCATGAGGACGCTGGTGCTTCTGGGGAAGCTTCTGAGAAAAAGCGGATATCTGCGGCGAAAAAGGGAACCAAGGTAAGCCGATAGTTCTGTTAAAAGTGTTCGGCAAGCTCTCGCCGAGGCATCTGGCCCATTGAAGGCAGTAGGCTGAAGCGGCGACCTTCAATGGGTAAATTGTGATCAGATCTGACCAGCGGCAACGTTGATATCGCTGCCAGCAGGACCAGGGGTGGAAGTGGCGAGCAGCGTATTGCCGCCACCGGGCGCAGAAAAGTCGCCTGGCCCCGTGCAGACTGCTTGCGAGCTGCAGCCCTGAGGAATGCTGGCCTGACCAACTGAATTGAGATCCGCATAACGGCGGGTCACGTCATTCGTCCAGTTTCGGCGTTGGCTTTCAGTGCTGCCGTTGTAGAGATCGGCCAGGCAGCGAATGCTTGAGGTGCCGCCGCATGACTTGACGGCATCGCGAAGGGTCATCACCCCGCCTTCAATGTTTTCGGACAGAATACCGCGATCCATCCCATAGGCGCGCCCTGTTGCCCCTGTGAGCTGCATCGGCCCTAAAACGCCGCTGAAAGAGCCGGCACACGCCGACATGGCGCCTTCATGGGCTGATACCGAGAGGGCCAGCTTGGGATCCACACCATATTTGTTCGCGGCGTCCACGATCATGTTGGCGATATTCGGGTTGCTCTGGATCATGTCTTGCGTGGACCCATAGCTCGGTAGACCAGCTCCATTCGTACACAAGGAACCCAAGCTGGTCTTGTCGTTTAGATTGCAGGAATTCGCATCCTGATTATAGGAGTTCGCCAGCGCAGCCGACGCTTGGCCGACGATCAGAAAGGCGGCGAGGAGCCGTGGCAAAGGACGTAACATCTTATTTCCCCGGGCAGAAGTTGTAGATGGTGCCGTTGATCGCAAGCGCATTGCTTGCTGGCCGCGTAATCTTAATCGGCGTGACGACCGGGGAGCCGCCGCGTTCTGCGCACGAGGCTTGGAACGTGTCGCCCGAATGCTTGCTGCCAGCTATCTTACAGGTGTTGGCGCCGACCGTTATTGCGTCGCCGTCGAACTCGGCAAGCTCGAGGGCGCCAACCCCTTGGTCGAGGTCGGCACATGTACGTGTCGATGCAACATACGTCCCTTGCGGGGCTTTCAGCGGATCGAGCACCTGCGCTATTGCCGGCGAGATCAATATTGCTAGCGTTGTACAGACAAATGGACTGGCCATGGTGAACCTCCGGAACATTTTCTGACGGCGGCCATCGGCGCGAGCGCCGGTCAAGGCCGCGCGTAGCGCGCCAAAGGAGAAGCCTTGACCGGTCAGCGAGGGTTGGTGGCACACTGACGGGTCAAATTGGATCGGGTTCACCGTGTCGACCATGATTGGCTCCTTCAAGGTTGCGGAATTGATACTCGAAATTGGCATTCCTGGGCGATTTCGCCTTGAAAGACGATACCGGCGCGAATGGTTTTGGTCTGAACATCGTAGGCGCCCATCGCGCCATTTCGAGCAAGGTCAGGGCGGGCATTGTTCGGGAGCGGGCCATATTCGATGAAACAGCCGGTGCCGGCGTCGGCGACCTTGGATTGGCCATTCTGGTAGATAGCCAAGCGCATGGGGCATCGTTTCAGTGTGGCATTAGCGCCGGCATCGGTGCGGATCGGCGAGCAGCTGCTAAGCGTGTGCAGGACTGAAAGGACAACCGTTTTCGTCGGACTCCGCACGACGATGTGGCTTTCTGCTGCCGGAGCGTTGGCGGCAGCAAAGCGCGTGTCGCCCTTGGCCGTATAGGCGTTGTTGTTCTTTTTCAGCATGTCGGCCCAGAGAGAAGCGTAGGGCATTGCTTCTGAATTCGGAAGCTGGAGATCGGAATAGGCGACAGCACGCCAGGCGTTCGGGTCAGGCGTAAGAGACTGCGCCGACGCTAGAGGCGCCCACGTAAGGGCAGTGGCGACTGCAATTGGTGTTAGACGTTCGCGCATTCCCTGCCTCGCTATCATGCCCTATGATTAAATCATTGTACCAGTGACTGTCGAGCATGATATTCTGGATGGAACGATAAGTTCGCCTATCGGGGCTGGATGAATTGCGTGGACTGGCGATCGGGCTTGTGGTGCTGTCGCACGTTGTTCTTATGGACTGACGAAGATGGTTGAAGATCCGCTTCGCCATCTCGTCCGCGAATGGTCAAATCGAACTGCGCGGGAGGTTTCACCGTGACGGAAGACAATCGTCAATGGTCGCTTGGTGGCAAGGATGTTGATCAGATTCCACGGGGCGCGAAGGCGCTGGCCGAACAGCTATTGACGGAGAACGGAGGCGACACCGTGGCGGCGCTCGTCGGGGCTTGCTGCATCGTTGGTGCCATGTATCCGGCGATTTCGAGGGGGATGCTGCGCAACGGATCTTCATTCGGAGTCGACATTGCGCAAGTGCTGGAACTGCTCATGCGGACCGAGCCCTCGGCCGCCCACGAGCAGGGCCAGTAGGTGATGACACATCCACTTATTGCTGGTTTACCTGAGGAAGCACGGCTCGCAAATCTCGGCGCGGCCGGTTGGTAGGAAGCCAATCGGTTAATAGCGGTCGCCGAACCAGCCCTTGCTCTTGCGCGGCGAGGGCTCCTGATAAGCCCACGATGCGGCCTTATAGGATGGCCTTGGGTCTCGTATGCGCCAGGCTTTCTGCCAATAGTAGAAATTGAGGGGTACGCGCGCGAGCACGCCGCCGTTAGCCCCTAAGAGGTCGGAGGCACAAACGACGACGGGGCCGTCGTAATGTTGCACGCGGCCCGTATAGCCATCGAGGGCACTCGGTCGGCAGGCGAAAAGGCGAACGCCAGCAGCGACAGCATTCGAGGGCCCTGCCGAGACGGAAATCGTCTTTATGCCTTCCTTGGTAACGAGCGTTCGCACCGGCACGGAACCCCATGACGAGCGGCGCAGGGCGTTGTTCGCCTGCTCTTCAGTCGGATAACCGGTGCGCTGCGTCATGACTGGTGGGAACCGACCCCAGTCAGGGGCATATTCCTGACGGCTACGGCTGACTGAGCCTGGCCGCCAATAGGAATCAGCGACCGGAACTGGGCGATCCAAGCCGGCTTTTGAAGCCTCGGGCATCCGTCCCGCGCAGCCAGCGAATAGGGCCGCGGATGCGACGACCGGAAGGATGTACGGAAAAGAAGACATGTCGTGCTCCGGAATCATGGATTTGGAGGTGAGGATTTCCGATAGAGCCAAGGCATCTGAAAGGTGCTGGCCCAAATACCGCGATGGGATTTGCGCGCATCACGTTCGAGCTGGGCATAGCTCGGAATACGGCGATCGGGAGGGTCGGGGAGGGTGATGGCTATGCCAGCTTTCAGCATCTCGCTTGCGATGTCTGCCATTTCGCCGGTCGCACAGCGGCCGACGATGATCGTTTCGTCTTTCCGGATCGGCGAGCAGACAACCCATTTGTCCAAAGTTGCGCTGACGAGCCATGCCATGGCGACAACGCCACATGGCCACGTCTGCTTGCCGAGCGTCGCGGTCTGACCCATGTCGCATGCGTCGCCGTATAGCCGGTATGTCTGCTTGGTTTCGACATCCTCTAATGTCGTGGGCGAGACGACGACGACCCGCATTGGGTTGGTCGCCTTGCTGTCGCCCGGCGTATAGATGTCGGGCGCCGTGTCGGCGTCCAAAGTGGAGTTCCGCGCTTGGGCGACCAAGGGCGTTGTCAGGGCTATGCCCTGGGATGCCATCAGGACTACAAGGGGAACGCCGATGGTTTTGCACGCCGGCCTCACTGATCGCGACTCGTGCTGCCGGGCACGAAAATGTCGATGTCCTCGGCGATCACATCCGTGGTGTAGTGGGTTAGGCCATCCTTCTGATACGAGCTTTCGGAAACTCGGGCCTGGACAAGCACCTTGTCGCCTTTGTGAACATGGCGCAGGACAAAGTCCGCCATCTTTCCCTCGAAGAAGGTGACGGTGACCCAATCGCTCACCGATTTTCGTTGGCCCTCACTGTCGACCCACGACCGATCAGTGGCGACGCTGAGCTTCACGGTCTTGCCGATCTGCCGCGGTTCCTGGCCAACATTTCCACGCAGCGTGAGTTGGTTCGTGGTTCCCATGACGTCCTCCTCTAAGATTCATTAAATCAATAAACTATTTTACAAATCATTGATCAAGTATCCAGGGCATAAAATCCGGAGGTGGACCTGACCGAAGCTCGATGCGCCGGGCTGCGACCTCCCGTGAGCTTCTCGCTCATCCGATGCTCGACCCGGAAAGCCACGCGCTGGCGGCATCCGGATCGAAGAGTGCGACCGTATTCTCGCCGAACTTCAGCGAGAGCGAGGAAGCGATGACGCATGAAGCCTCAGATCCTGTGAAGTCGAAATCGCATGAAACGCGTCATCGGAATACGGCGCGGCGCCTTCACCAAGCGTTGGATCGGCTTCTGGCCGGAACCTCGCAACATTCCTCGCTGGAAGGGCTCCTTTCGGCTCACCGTTGCTGCGCTGGCACGCGAGGCTGGGCAGCCGTAACACGATTGATGCCGAACACACCGAGTTCCTCGACGAATTGGCGTCCGCAAATCCGCGTGGCCCGGCAAATAATCCACCCGCTCCAAACAGAGACTGCCACACTCCGGGCTTTGATCGGGCAGCTTCAGGAGCAGAAGCGCTTGCTCGCGACAGAGAACGCTGCTCCTGAAGCGGGCGATCGACGCGGAGAAGGCGGTCGCCCGTCTGGAAAAAAAGAATGCGAAGCTGATACAAGACCTAGTAGTCCGTCGGCAGACGGCGCTCCCAAATCTACGGAGGGGATATGAGACTTGATGCAGCAACTTTCGTCCAACCAGGCTATGAGGCGGCGCCAGGTGATTGGTCCGACACAGACAGGCGCGCGATTGCGTCCCTTCGTGGGTTCTATCCAGAAATTGCACATTGGGGTGATTTGGCGATTGGCGTTGCCTTTGGCGAGCTCTCTCAGGAGGTGCTCGATGTTAGCTGGGCCGACTGGATGTTGGACCAACGAGACGAGATTTTCCTGAACTATTGCTGTTGGCGCCAGACCCGAGGCCAATGGGATGGCGGGCTTGATGCTGAAGCTCTGGCACAAGCCAACGAGTGGAAGAAAATGGCTGAATAACCCCGCAGGCATTGACAGGATCTCCTAAGCACCCGATTAGCGCGTGAGCAAGCGGTTGGCATGTCGATGTCTGAGCCCGTGGAAATCGAAGGTCAGTTACTTGAGATATCCCATCATACCATACCGGAACAGCCCGCCTCGAGCACGAGCGGTGCCCCCATTCGCCGGCTCCGCCGGTCGCCTTCGACGATCCTCGACCCGATCTGCTCCGGCATCGTGCCAGTCTCTCGTCTTCAAACAGAGGAGAGACACATGCTTATCGTCTTCGACGAAATCCGGCAGCTGCGCACCGAGCTTGCCGCCTGCATCCACACGCCCAGCTAACGCACAGCAGCTCTGGCGGAGCTCGAAAAGTTTCTCGCAGGGCAGGCAGCGATTGATCGCCAGTTCGACGGGATGATCGCGAACTGCGCCGAGACGTTGCCAGCGACCCCGACGACGAGTGGACGCCGGTGCGATTGGAAAAAATCAAAACCCATCCCGTCCCCAGGGAGAGCATCTTTGCCTTAATGAATGAGGGGATTGGCGCCTTCGTGAGAAGCTACGAGATTGTTGACGTTATCGACTGACGTGCCGGCCCAAGTATCTGCTATGTTCCCGATCCCACTTTGCTCTCCGGTCGTCGGACTACAAAGTTCGGCAGAGATGGATAAAGGCGGAGGACCTCAAGCGCGGTTGCCAGTGCTTTCTCTCGGCGGGTCGTCGGCCATTGGGCATAGATAGAGGTCTGGGCATAGCTAAGAACCGGTAGTCTTTTGCCGCGTTGGACAAAAACGGTCATGCAGCGCTCAATCCCGTGGTCAAGGACAGCAGCCGCAAATTCATGAAACCCAAGAGGATGACGGCGGACCCGTGCAACGGCGATCAACATCGCAGCGATCAGATCAGAGGCGTCCTTCTCGCATGCAGAGCTGCCGAAACAGGCATCGACGAAAGCGATGATCTGGGGGACGTTGGTCGCGCCGGGCAATATCGTGTAAGATGATTTCTGAAGTTCGCTTACTCTGGCGATGCCAGTCACAATTTCAGGCACCATTTTGGCGAACCTGTCGAAGCTGCTTTTCGATCGCGATATAGCGCGCCGTGATCAAATTCAGCTTCTTAAAAAAATGGGTCGTCTGATTGACGTCATCTGGCACCGGGGGAGGGCAAGAAAGAAAAAGAGCTTCACGTTCTGCGTCTAATTGTTCCAGCTCAGTGTTGAGACGGCATATCGCGTGCTCGTCCATGTCAACCGCGTCGGCGGTTATTCTGTGGGAGGAAACGTCACTGGCTGATACCAAAAGCTTCCGGCCGATCGCGCTCACCATTTGATCACCTCACGGTATCTCTTCTGTGCCCCTCTAAAGTTCACAGGGCACTAAATTGCATCGAGCTGATAAAAACGTTGATTACGGACGACGGCACGGTAGGGTAAGAAATTAGACGAAACGAAACGAAATCAAAGCCGATAAGCCTTTGTTAAAAAACGGAAAATTTTTTATCCCTCCGCCGAAGGACGGGAGCGACTTCAAAGAATTGTTCAAGCGATTGGCTGCGGCTGGAGCGAGACGGCCATTGGGCAGCGATGGTTTTCCTGAGGGACCATGGACGCCAGAGCTTCTTGCAGAGGCGATTTCACAGATCGATTCCAACCGGGTTGGGGTGGATCTGCGAACGGTACAGCTTTGGTTTCAAGAGAACGAGAAGGGAATTAGCACTGCCAACATCCGTTGGCTGGCAAGGATTTTTGGGTGCGATGATCCGGCAGCAATTAGCGAATGGCAGATGGAGCTTAGCGAGGCGCAATCTCGGTTGGCGGCCAAGAGGCGAGATGCGAAGAAATCGGGAGGCGGCGCTGCGCTTGCGGTTCCAGGTACGTCATGGACTGCAACCGTCGAGGATGAGACAGGATCCCCGGCGGAGCTGACACGGGAGACCGATATCAAGCGGGCGGAGCGGCGTTTCAGTTTGGCGACAAAATCGGAAGCGCTTTTTAGTCGCGGATCTCCCTTGAATTTGCCGGCTTCGGTATTTGCGGGTGCCTCCGCCCTTGGGTTTTTGTCGTATATTGTGGGGATTCACAGCGTTACCTACGCTCGTGCGGACGGCGTCGTGAAACAGGTTGGGTTTCTTTGGGCACCGAATTGGACATTCCTCTTCATGGTGCTTTTGCCACTGTTTTTTGCGCTCGTCATTGAGCTGCTTGTTTTTTGGAAAGGCGAAGGGCGCCTAAAGCTTTTGGCGCGGGGCGACAAGATGGAAAGCGACCGTGATTGGGGCCGCAATGTAGAGGCTTCCTCCTATTCATATTGGGCCGTTCTTTTGATTTGCGTATTGTTCGCCGGTCTTTTTCAGTGGATCGGCGTATGTTTGATCCCATTGATGAACGGCGGAAACGACTATGCGATAAGTTGGGGTACGTTAGCTATTGTGCACCCTGAACATATATCGGTGCCAATGTCGATTTTGTTCACGGCACTCGCATATCTGTACATGTGCCTGTGCTTTTATCTGTTCTTCGTCGGTCTCATTTTGCTTCACACAATGGTCCATGATCTTTGGAAAATTGAAGAGGCATCGAAGACCCGACCCGAAGTGGAATATCGGCACGAGCTCACCGAGCTCGGCCTAAGGCTGATGCGCGGAATTTTTCGGTGCACGGTGTTGGGTATTCTGGTCGCCATATGCATGAAAGCCCAAAGCTCTTATCTGACATCCAGTCGAGAGAGCATTGTGGCTTGGTTTGTCGGCGATGTGTCATCAGCCCTGCGTCAGCACGCAGATGTTGGTAACAGTTTCGGCTATAGAATGCCGACGCATTACAGCAGCCTTCTTGTCGCTGTTTCGACCTGTGTTGTTTTTCTATATGGGTCCATCCGTTTAGGTGCGGGGAGTCGATTTCATGTACCTTTGTGGAAGATGTCGGCGGTCGTAGCGTTCCTCTTTGCTTGCTACTTGTTGATCGATGCGTTTGCAGGCTTTTCGATCCTTCTCAGCATTGGAGTGCTCCTCGGGGTCTACGGCCTCTGCGATCCAGGGTTTGGGCATCGTCGAACAAGTGAGGTAGGAAATCAGGGTGTATCATAGTTGGCTAGATCGTTGGGATGAGCGGCGGGCGCGGCGCGGCGAGGAGGGGAAGGAAAGAACGGCCCTCGTCCTTGACTCGGCCCGCGCCTTTCCAGGCGCCAAGAAGATCACAAATCTCGAGGAGTTTGGTGTTCTTGCGAACCAGGCGGTGGCTGATCCGTCGTTCTTCGATGAGCCGGGGCGGAACGACCAAGGCTTTCAAAGGCAAGATGGGTGGCTCAAATTTCCATCGGACATGTTTACCGACGTTGAAGAAAACAATGTCGTTTGGGCGAAAATTACAGAAAGCGGATCGTTCGATCAGGTGATGGTGATTTTTCACCATTGGAATGCAAGCGGCCGAAATCGCCAGATTGCCAACTTTTTCTCGAAGCGTGACATCACGGTTGTCGAGATTGCGATGCCCTATCACTTCGAGCGCAGTCGTCCAGGCGCAGCACACGCTGATTACATGCTTAGCCCTAATCTCGGTCGGACGATCCAGTCCGTGAGGCAGGCCGTTTGGGATGGCCGAAAACTCATACGTTGGTTGAAGAGCCAAGGCTATCGAGAAATTTCGGTTCTCGGTATGAGCTTGGGTTCATGGGTTGCAGGGTTGATTGCTGCGCACGACGCGAATGTGTCGAAAGCCTCGTTATTTCTGACCGCGGGAAGTCTCGCTGATATGGTTTGGACGGGGCGAGCGACACGATCGATACGTGAAAGCCTCGAGCCTGAAATGAAGCTGACTGACCTCCGCCGGGCTTGGGCGCCGCTCAACCTCGAGAACTACGTGCAAAATCTCGCACGACCGGATCTCGCCCTTCATGTTGTTCTCGCCAAACGAGACAAGGTGGTTTTGCCCGATCTATCACAGAGGTTCATGCAAAGCCTGAAGGACGCGGGCGCTCAGCCAAATGTCCTGGAATTAAACTGTGGTCATTATTCCCTTGCCATGCCGCCCTACATTTTGTTGGCCGGATTAAGCTTAAAGGGGTTTCTGTCGAGCGCCGACCAATCGGCCCGGCGAGGATGAGCTTGGCGTTTGCCGTCACTTCGCCAGCAAATTCTCCGGCAGGAAGCCCTTGAGGGACTTCGCCTATAGCCGGGGCGTTGTAAATCGTCTCGATGTGAAAAGTAATGATTTACATAATGCTTCGGCGAAAAGAGAGGGCAGGTGCCGCGAGTGCGGATGTTAGGGCAGAAATGGCTTTTGGCGATGGCTGTAGGTGCGGTGTCACAAGTTTCGCAGGTATTAGCGGAGGGCACATTTCCAGCGGTGGCATAGACATGAGACTTTTCTCGGCTGACTGAAACTGAGCCGCTTCTTCCGGTTTCTGCCCCCATTGTGCCGGTGTTAGCTTCGGATCAGTGGTGACCTCCGCAAGCTTGGCAATATTCCCGTCCTCAGATAGCTGGAATATCGTCACAAGTTTGAGTTTGCCATAGGAAGTGAACATCGAAATTTTCCCCGATCCAAGATCAGAGAATGTAACGTTTTGCTGTAAAACGGTAGAATTCCCGCCATCTACATACACAAAGTTGCTATTTCGAACCGCAAGATATGCACTGGCGCAATGCCTGCCGGCCATGTGCAATTCGCTAGTCGTAAATTTCACGATATTTGGACTTTGTTCGCGATCTGAGCATGAGGCCACCCTCGGCGAGCAGGCGCCGGCAAGTCCGTCTACTTCGAAAAGTCTTTCAATATATCATCGCTGAGCAGCAACTAACACCGCGCAATAGCGGTTCCTGATGCAATGCTGTCGCGAGTTGGTTTCAGTTTGATCAATCGCTCGGACTGTTGCAATCGGGAATGCCGGTCCCCCGTCGGACCGAAAATCCGCGCGCCTCAGGAGGCGGCATGAACGAGATTCAGCGGAATAGAGAAAGCCTAGCCGCTATTGGTCAGCGTTCTTCGAATTTCATAGTCCTTTTTTCGGGCTCCAGCATAGCCCTCTTGTCAACAACACGTTCAATTCGTTGGCCGGTGCGATATTTTTCAAGCAGTAGGAAGAAGATTGCGGCCAGCCATAATGCAGCGATGCCCCTGAGTGTCCAGGCGAAGCCTGTTGGACCCAAAAAATCGTACAAATTTCCCATGCGGTGAGGCCGCTTCTCGCCGTCAAAAATAGATGTGTAAACAATGAGAGCTGTGAAGAATATCACCAGCTTATTTTCCTTGAAAACTTTCACTGCCAAGCGGGTCCGGGACTTTCGCTTACCCCACTGGAGCTTATATCGCTGGTCACCTAGCATCCTACGTTTCCATTAAGAGCCGTTTTCAACCGGCCTGATTATAACTCGCTCGTTCGCGCACGAGGTAGATTGCGCTGGCTAAGTCGTGCCGCGAGCTCACACTAGTTCTCAGGTGTCTGGGCGTGAACAAAACGACAGGGCGCAAGCTTTTCTTCAGCAAATGCTATCGCTTCCGAAGAAAACTAGACTGGATTAATCGTAGCGAAGGTCATGTTAAAATTGAGTGCGAATCTTGTCAAAAAACTTACGTCGCTAGCCAGCAAGGGCGCTTTGATGCCACGTCAGGATACTACAAGAAGTGTAATGCGACCAAGGTTCGCGGGACGGCTGAATATTACACGTCCGACAGAGGTTTCGTGGGTAACGACAGAGTTATCTCACTCACCTGATATCGATTTGTTCCATAATTTACCTTACGAACCAAATGTTATAACAGTTCGCCATTAAACTCTAGCAGGATGAATCGACCGACAGCTATCTTACGACACCCATTGATCCTATGAACCAGATCGGAATGAACACGGGCTGGCGAAAAGCTTCCAAAGCGGCCGCCGGAGTTCGTCGCCTCGATCATTCCGAAACGTCAGAGGGCCACGCCAGTTATAGGATCGACGATCGGCCGCTCGCTCTCGTCCTTGCTGCCAGCGGGCTGGACGGTTGGCGGCGCGAGTGATTCTTTGTCGGCCTTTTCAGGCTTTTCCGGTACCGGATTCACGTCCTTGGGTCGTCGCTGCTCGGGCGTCGCATTCGTATCGTTGGTGCTCATCGTCTTCTCCATCAAACTTGGCATCTGCCTAAAAGAACAATGATTGTCGGCACCGCCCCTCAATCGAATTGTTCACCGTGGCCGATCTGTTCGCGAACCGCATCGCCAATTGGCGGATCATCAGCAGGATCCGGGTCCGCACTGTTGGCGTCCTCGAGAGAGTGGGCCGCCTCGACGAGGGCGCCGAGTACCTCTCGCGTGCCCCACCCCGCTTCGTTCGCCGAGGCGATAACTTCTTCCAGGGTTTTTCTGGCCGCCGCCTTCAATTCCTCGAAGCGCTGCTGCAAATCCTCGGATCGTGGTGATGGAAACGGCATGGTCTGCTCCTTTCGTTGACGAGGTAACCCGCAGGACATCGGTCGGTTCCCGCTGGCGCCTTGACGCATCCCAGCGGAACAACATTCATCATCACGGTGCATAGCTCGCCGCCACAGTTCGCCTGGCGGTATCTGTCTTCGGCTCTCGATGAGAGAGTTGCCAAATATGCCGACAACGCCTATCCATCCGGATACTTTCTATGTTCTCTATGCTCCTCGCATTTTTATTTTTATAAAGATTCGCGCCCACTAAAATGCCAATGCATGCAGATTCAGCCGAATTGCGCGACAGGTGCCGCGCTTTCAGTATCGACGAACTGCTGGCGGATGCCTCCTTTGCAGCTGCTCTCCGTGATGCCGCATTGGAGTTGCTGGCGATCCATCGTACGGCGCCGAGAGTGGTGCGTTATGTCGCCGACCTGCAGAAGTGGCTGCTCAGCCAGGCGACATTGGCAATGAATTTTGAGCGTAAGCTCGATCCGAGCTACCCGCCAGTCACGGTTTCCAATCTGAGAAAATTCTTGGTCGAGAACCATGTTGCCAGCCACAACACAGCGATTGTCGATACCGGATCAATACTCCCCAGCGTGTTGCCTCACGTAATTTTGCTATTGTGTGCCTCATCTACAATGCTACTGCCTTGTCCAGCATGAGGGATCTGGAGCGACATGTGAGCCAGAGTGCCGGCGTCACCGATGAGCCGCTGCACGGCTTGCTGTCGCCACAGCCTTACTCGCTTCTGTAGCGTGCGAACCTGTCGGAAGCTGTATTGTCCAGGGTAACGGGCTTGGAACTCGACAAGTGCCTGCCTCTCCTCCCAATGCCATTCCGATGCTGCGGTGGACATCTCCCAGGCGACTGGTGCGGCGACAAACCGCCCGGTCACATCACCGAAGTTCTCGGCGAATATGCGCCTCCGGCATCTTTCGTTGCTGCAACGCAAGCGGCGGAATTTAAAGTTATCGTGACCACCCGCCCTAGCCACGGCAGGTCCGCAAGGCGTCTCTCGTAGTGGCTATGAATGCGATGCGAAGCTTTGCAGCAATCGGGACATTTGGCTCCTGTCGATCGGAAGCGGCAATCGATCGATATTGCCTCCTTTGACTGCTGAATGTGGTCGACGACCAAAGACGGCGGGATCAACGGTAGAATGCGCTCCGCCATTCTATGCTCCTGCTGATTCGGATGTCGAATCAACAGGATTTGCACTGAAAATGGGCGCAACGAGGAACGTGTCCATCGCCCCCCACGATCTCCGCGGAACGCAGTTTGTCGCGAGCGAACGCTAGGATCTACATATTCGGGGCGATCTGCCCGAAGAAGGGTAGGGATGCAGCCATTGTCATGCCCTGGTGTGAAACAGAGGCAATGAACGTGCACCTTCAGGAAATCAGCAGCGAGGTCAATCACGGTGCGCACGCGGTTCTGATCCTCGATCAGGCGGGTTGGCATTCATCGGCCAACTGATCGTCCGGAAAATATCACCTTGCTGTTCCTGCCGCCGCAATCCCTTGAACTGAACCCTGTTGAAAATGTGTGGCAATTCCTGCGCGACAACTGGCTGTCGAACCGCGTCTTCGCACCCTACGACGACATCGTCGTTCATTGCTGCGCCGTTTAGAACGAACTGGTCGACCAGCCTTGGAAGATTATGTCAAGCGGAATGCGCGACTGGACACATCGGTCTGACCAATGCCGATTGGTATAATCAGGAAGCCACCGATAGTTCACCAGGGCGATGATCGTCCGCAACCTGAAATCGTTGCTCGACGTCTAACCGGATCGCTTTGGCCCGATATTTCTATGGTGAAAACGCCGGCGCGGATCTGGCTGCTTAAGATGCCGAAGGAGCAGACAGAAGAAATTGCCGAAGGAATTCTTCGAACCCGAAGCATGAACGCACCAAGCTATTCCGCAGCCAAATCCTGTACTCAGCCGAACAAACAGTTCTGTGATTCGCCCAGCCTGTTAATCGTGCAAGCAACGTTGGCCTGTCACTGAATGGACTCACGCACTTAGTGATGCAGGAGGTATCGGCAAGATACCTCCACCCATCCCGACCGAAACGTCCTGGGTCGACTATCCTGCCTTGCTCGCGCCATCCGAGTTTCCGCGCTCGATAATTGAGAGATAGCGTTCCGCCGCCTTAGCGAATTTGGCCTGCCAAATGGAGTGCGCTTCACGAAGATTTCGGTCACGAATGGCCTCGAACAACTTCATGACGTAGCTTTCCGCGTCACCCTTGCGATCCGTATAGACAACTCCCAGAAGATTGTTGAACCGGCGGACATCGCCGGTTAGTTCGGAGAAATATCGTATCGTCCTCTGAAGGCCCGTTGCATCGATAATTGCCTGTTGGAATTCGAGATCATTGTGAACGGTCTCTTCTTGACTTTCCAGCTCGGCAAAGCGGACAGCATTGTGTGCCAGCTTCTCCAATCGTTTTAGATCCGTCGGAGTAAGCCGGTCATTCTCGCTCATCAGATAGTCGAGCGCTAACATTCCGAGAGCCACCCTGATATTATAGACTTCCGTTACGCTATCGGCCTCCACCGCGCTGACAGAGGCACCTTTGTTGCGCTTGAGTTCGACGAAACCCTCACGGGCGAGCAACCTCAATGCTTCGCGGACCGGATGACGTGACACGTCAAGCATGTCGGTCAGCTGCTGTTCGATCAGGCGATCTCCAGGTTTGAAATGACCCTCTATGATGGCCTTGCGAATCTGCTCTGCAGCAAACTGCGTCGCCTCCATTGTGCTCATAGGAGTGATGACTGGAGTTGAACCGGTTCTAGCCATGATGCCCTCGCTTCAATTGCAGAGCGTCATAATGTATCGGCTTTTTTTTGTCGATTATATACAAAGCCGCGAGACAATTACGGGCTCTCGCTGTTCGGATGAGAAGGCGCGAGCCCGAAGAATCATAGTGAGATCGAGATCTGCTTGGCCGGCTGGGCTCCCGCGCCCCGATAGGCCGTGATTTCGATTTCAAACAGATACTCCGGACCACCGAGCGGGCCACAGCTCACGCAGCTTGCCGGATCGATGCCGCGAAACTTCTCGCCCATATAGGCCATGACATCAGAAACATCCTCCTGCCGCGGAATGAATATCCGCCGCCGGACGACGTCGGCGAGCGAGGCGCCAACTGACTCAAGAGCGCCTTCAACGTTTTTCATCGCTTGCCTGGCCTGCTCGACTGCAGTGTCTGGCATTGCCCGGGTTTTGTAGTCGCGTCCTGCGGTCAACGACATGAAGATCCAGTCCCCGACCGCCACGATGCGGGAATAGCCCTCTTTGTCTTCGAGGATGCTGCCCGACTTGACCTTTACGATTTCCGTCACTGATGATTTCCTTGCTTAAATTCGGTAGAGTTCCGGGAACCAATGCTTAAATCGAGATGCCGCCGTCGATGGCGATTGTCTGACCTGTCGTCATCTTTGCGGCGAATCCGAGATAGACGATGAGCTCGGCGACTTCGGCCGGCGTGGCGAGGCGTTTCATCGGCGTCGCAGCGATCGTCGCCTGGCGGCGCTCGTCGGACCATTCGATGCCCCACGAGCTGTCGACCGCACCCGGCGCGACCGAGTTTACGCGGACGTCCGGGGCTAGCGAGCGGGCGAGGTTCTTGGTCAAGTTGATTACGGCTGCCTTCGATCCACTATAGGCAATGGTGCTCGCGACCGCACCAAGGCCGGCAATCGATGCCGTGTTGACGATCGCGCCACCTACCTCCTTTAATGCCGGTGCTGCGGCCTTGGAGCAGCGGAAGACGCTCATGAAATTCACGTTCAAAAGATTTGCCCACAGCTCTTCGGTGATCGAGTCCAGATCGGTGATCGGTATTGGATGGCGAACTCCGGGCGTCCCAGCATTGTTGACGAGGAGATCGAGACGGCCGAGATCGGCGATCGCCTTCAACACCATGTCCTTCGCACTCTCGGCATTGCCGACGTCGCCGGACGCCGCGACAACCTTGAACCCTTCTTTTTGTAAGGCTTCGACGGCTGCCGGTCCTCGCGGATCATCGGGAAGAAAGTTGATTGCAACCGTCGCACCGCTCTTGGCGATGAGGCGTGCTGCTTCCAGGCCGATGCCGGATGCCCCACCCGTAATGAGGGCTGTACGTCCGGAAAGGTCGAACGAGATCATTTGAATGCTCCTTTGTGTTTAGCTTGCGCCAGCGCTACGCGGCCGACATCTTGCAGCCTCCACCGGCCGGCCGCTTCTCGCGTCGCAGAAACTTCTGAGTTTGTTCCATCCGAGGATTGTCGATAACCTGTTCGGCAGTGCCGAGTTCACAGACCTCCCCCTGGTGAAGGAATGCGACACGATCGGCCGATTCCCGGACGAAGTTGATGTCGTGCGTGACGACCACCATGGTCATGCCTTCCGACTTGAGCAGGCGCATCGTTTCCAGAACCTCACCAACAAGCTCGGGATCGAGCGCTGAGGTTACTTCGTCGAAAAGCATATAGGAGGGCTCCATCGCGAGCGCCCTTGCGATCGCGAGCCGCTGCTGCTGTCCTCCCGAGAGGCGTGAAGGAAGATTGTCGGCCTTGTCCTCCAGCCCGACATACTCCAGATGCTTTTGCGCGATCTGGCGCGCTTCGGCCCGGCTCTTCTTGGCAACCACGCGTGGAGCGAGCGCCACGTTCTCGAGTGCGGTCAGATGCGGAAACGCGTTGTACTGCTGGAAGACAATCCCCAACCGGCGTCTCAGCAGATTGATATTGGTGCGACGGTCGTGCACGGCGATCCCGTCGACCACGATCTCTCCCGACTGGATCGGTTCCAAGCCATTGATGCATTGGAGGAGCGTCGACTTGCCGGAGCCGCTGGCGCCGATCATGCAAAGAAGTTCGCCTTTATTGACGTTGAGACTGATGCCCTTGAGAACCTCGAGCGGACCGAAATTTTTCCTGACGTTGCGAATTTCAATCATATCAAGATCCTTCTTTCCAGGTAACGGCTGTACCGCGAAACCGGGTAGCAGATGATGAAGTAGAAGAGCCCGGTCCCAAGCAGGAGAAGCCAGGTTTCGTGCGTCCGCGTCATCAGCGTCTGCGCATTGCGAGTGAATTCGACGTAACCGATCACGCCTGCAAGCGAACTGTCCTTGATGAGGCTGAGGAACAGGCCGATCCAGGACGTCAGTCCGGCGCGATAGGCAAGCGGGCTCGAGATATAAGCGAGCTCCTGGAAATAGTTCATTCCTAATGAGCGCGCGCCGCGCCGGTAATTTTCAGGTACGGCAAGGAAGGCCGAGCGGGCAACCTCGGCAGTGACCGCCGCCATCCATATGCTGAGCGCGGCAGTGCCAAACCAGAACGGCGACGTCTGGAACCCCGCCGTGGAAAGAAAGCTGTTGGCCAGAATGAGCTGGATGACCATTGGGACGCCGCGGACGATGTCGATCATGGGCGATGTGACGAGCCGGATTGTCAACGATAGCGTGCGCAACCACCCGAGTACGATGCCGACGACGGATCCGATGATCGCGGCGCAGACAGCGATACGAACGGTATTGACCGCACCGAGCAGAAGAAAATAGCTGTCCGACCACTGCAGTCCTTGATGTGCAAGCTGAAACTGCATTGCTAACTCCTGTACATAAATCGGAAAGCCAGCTGGGCGGAGAGCTGCAGAATCTTTGCCATCAAATAGTAGATCGCAGCGGTGACGATGAAAAACTCGAAGGTCCGGAAGGATTGGGATTGCGCATATTGTGCAGTGCCTGCCAGTTCCCTCAGCCCAACGAGCATGCCAAGCGACGTATTGAGCAGGCCCCAGATGCCCTGAGTGACGAACGCGAAGAAGATCACCTTGAACACCTGGGGGAAAATGACGTGCAGGAAGCTCTGCAAGCTGTTCATGCCGAGCGAGCGGGCAGCCGACATCTGCTGACGGGGGATAGCAGCAAGGCCGCCCCTGAAGATTTCGGCAAGATAGCCTGCATTGTTGAACGAGATTGCCGTCAGGACCGAGGCGTAGCTGGAGATGTTGATACCGAGGGTGCCCAGTCCAAAGTACATCATGTAGACCTGGAACAGCACAGGGGTGTTCCGGGACAGCTCGACCCAGGCGGTGGCCACACGGTAGCTCCAGCCCTCCCCACTCTGTCGCGCGACAGCCATAGGCATTGCAAACAGCGTTCCAATAATGAGCGATAGAAACGCGATCTGCAGGCTGATCCAGGCGCCGGCGAGCAGTTGGGGAAGCGCATCCCACACTATTGGCCAATAGAAGTTATATCCATTCATCGATTTCTTCCGGAATCGGCCATCGGCAATTCATTGCCGATGGATAGGCCAAATCAAGATACATCGTTGGAAGCATCAAGGCAGCACGGAGTCCAAGCTGCCCGGGTCACTTCGCATCCTGACAAATCAGAAATCCACGCCTGGCGCGTTCAGGTTCGGCACCTCGCCGTCGCCAAAGAACTGCTTGTAGACTTCCGCGAAGCGGCCGCTCGACTTCTGCTGCCAGACAAAAAGCTTCGCCCAATTGAGAAACTGCTGATCGTCTCGCTTCACTGCGATCGAGACCTGATCGTTGATAGGAGCGAGCCCGGCAGAGATGAATTCGGGGAACTGGCCACTTTCCGACAACGTCTTGAAGACCGCGGTGGCCTGAAGAATTGCGTCGACCTTGCCTTGCTGAAGCGCAAGGAATGCCTCGGTGTCGCTGGCAAAGCCCGTATAGGTCGCACCCGTGTTCTTCCAGCCCTTTTCGATCTGAGAGTTCAGCAGCTGTTCGGTCGTCGTTCCGATGACGCCGCCGAGCTTCGCGCTCTTCAGGTCATCCCAACCCTTTACGCTGGTTCCCTTTCGCGTGATGACGGTCGTCGTATAGTTCATGTACGGCTGCGTGAATGCCACGGTCATTGCACGCTTCGGCGTCGGCGTCGTCGAGGCGATCAGCACGTCGACGCGATTGGACACGAGCGCCGGAATTCTGTCGGGGCTTGGCGTCTCCACGACTTCGGCTTCGACGCCGAGTGCGGCAGCCATGTCCTTGCAGTACACGACGTCGAACCCATCGGGCTCGTTGGAGGTGTTTCTGAAGCCGGACGGCGGCGAATCAAGCATGATGCCGCACCGCAGCTTCTTGCTGTTTACGATGTTGTCGAGCGCCGATTCGGCATGCGAAGGGCCGGCGAAAGCCAATGTCGCCAGAGCGACGCCGACGAGCATGAGGCTGAATTTTGTTTTCATGGTAGTTCCCCTTGTTTTTAAGTTAGGCTTGTGATGACGTGGCCGGACTTTACGCCCCCATCCGCACTCTTTAACTGGCCTTTCGCTGCTGACTTGCTTCGTGGCCACTCGATCCGATAGGACCGAGTTCCTTCTCGATCAGCGGCACCACTTCCTTCTTGAACCGCATGATCGAGTTGTGCGCCTTTTCAATCGGCATGCATCCGAAGGAGAAGTTGCACGTGTAGTTGGTGGGATTGAGCCGCTTGATATCGGCGATCATCTTTTCCGCGACCATATGAGGGTCGCCGACCACCATGTTGTCGGCGTATTGGTCGAGCGTATATTCGCCATCATAGGGTTCGTCGCGGATATAGCCCTTGTCATCGATCGGCAACTCGGCCTGTCGAAGATGGTGAGCCATACGACCAACATAGCGGGCACGCTCGCCGACAGCGAGCGCTTCGCTGCGGCTGTCGGTGATGTTGACGTATTGCATGATCGCCAGCGGCTTCTTCAGCGGGTTCTCACCGATGGATTCCCATGCCTTGTTGAGCCCGTCCCCCATCTTGTACAAAACGGGCGAGCCCAGGGTGCTTGCCGCGATGAAAGGCGTCGCATTCCATTTCTTGAACCTGTCGAGCAGCTTGGGGTGCGACGTCGTCACGAAGATCGGCGGCAGCGGCTTCTGTTGGGTACTGACCGCGAAGCTGGTCTTGGGAACGCTGAAAAACCTGCCCCGATATTCGACTTCGCCGTCGACCAATGCTTTCTCGATGACGTCCCAATATTCGAGGAAGACGTCGACCTTGTCCTCGATGGCGGTACCGTAACGGTCGAATTCATATTGCTGATAGCCGGTTCCCATGCCGACGACCAGGCGTCCTTCCGTCTGCGTATCGGCGACCGCGATCTCCTGGGCAACGCGCAGCGGATTGTAGAGCGGCAGCACGATGACTCCCGGTCCAAGCTTGATCTTATTTGTCCAGCCCGCCGCGTAGGAGCACATCATCAGCGGGGATGGCGAACTGGAATAGTTGGCGAAGTGATGCTCGGCAAACCAGGCGATATCGAAGTCCAATTCCTCGGCGGTCTGGACCATCTTCTTCGTATCGCGCATGACGCCGACGGCACCGTCGGGATGGTCGCGCAAGGTCATAAGGCTGAACAAGCCGAGTTGCATGTCATTCTCCTAAAAACTTTTCTAAGGCGCCGGAGCGCCAAAGGCTTACCGGCCGTTCAGGCCGCATTCGAAAGATGAATCGGAGCGCCGATCGCGTAGAGGCCATCCTGATAGATCAGTGGCGAAACCTCGGCAGCGAAGCGCGAATTGCTCACCCTGCCGATGATGATGTCGTGCGTTGAATAGCTGTAGGCCATATCGATCTCGCAGAAGAGATTGGCCTGGGCGTCGGCGAGATAAGGAATTCCGCCCTCAAGCTCCCAGTTGCCATCGAGGAAACGTTCGCCGGCGGGAACACCCCCGCTGAAACGCCGTGAGATCTCGACCTGCGACGCCTGCAGGAGATTGATGCAGTACCGCCTTTCCTTGTGCAGCGGGGCCAGGACCGAAGCCTTCTGATTGATGCACACGAGGATGGAAAGCGGCGAGAAGCATAGCGACGTCACCGAAGTCACGGTGATGCCATGCCGCACCCCCTCGTTCTGACAGGAAATGACGCACACGGTGGCAGCGAGGCGCCGCATGGATTGACGGAAGTTTTCTTCATTCTGGTCGCGCATTGGATGCTCCCATTCATCACAATTAATTTTGCAGATTATCTACAATCCGTCAACGCACAAATGCGTCGCGAGGAAAGAATGTAAGTAACCGTCGGAATTGGTTCATAAAATCATCTCGAAGCGATCGTGCGCAAATAGATCCAAACCGCAGGCATAACGAACATTATGCGTCTGATCACGTCTGGGATACTGCGGTTAGATCCCTTCAACGGCAAGATGGACTTTCATATCCTCCCTCGCGAAGAGTGCATTTTTTGCGATGAGTCTCTCTACACACCTTGTCGATTGTAGATAATCTGCATTATGATTTACGGGAGAAACTCAGGGAGATCGACGCGGGGTCAGCCATTTGCGATGAGTTTGGGAGGTGCAGATGTTTTCCGACGCTTTTGAAATTCATGACGACCGTTTTCGGAGCCTGATCCTTCCGAACGTTCATGTCGAGAAACTATGGACCGGCGGGCGATGGCTGGAGGGACCAGCTTATTTCGCCGCAGGGCGTTACCTACTTTTTTCTGACATACCAAACGATCGGCTTATGCGGTGGGACGAGACGGACAATTCAGTTTCGGTGTTCGAGAGTCCTTGTGGATTTCAAAACGGACACACTATCGACCGCGAAGGCCGGCTGATCGCATGCGAACACGGATCGCGCCGCGTCTCCCGCGTCGAGCACGACGGCTCGATCACTGTCCTTGCATCGCACTATCTCGGCAAGCGACTGAATTCTCCGAATGACGTCGTGGTAAAGTCCGATGGCTCCGTCTGGTTCACGGACCCGACCTATGGCATCGACAGCGACTATGAAGGACAACGAAGCCCATCGGAGATCGGCAGCTCAAACGTCTACCGCGTCGATCCTGCGGACGGCCTTCTCTCGATCGTTGCAGATGACTTGGTCAAGCCCAATGGCCTTGCCTTCAATCAAAACGAGTCGACGATCTACATCGTTGACAGTGGCGCGACCCACAGCATCGACGGTCCCAGACACATTCGCGAATTTGACGTCGCGCCGGACGGCAAGACCTTGGGTAACGGCCAGGTCCTGGCGACATGCGATCAGGGCATCTACGACGGCATGCGCCTTGATGAAAAGGGAAACATCTGGGTCGGTACGGCGGACGGGGTTCATTGCTTGAGCAGCGGCGGGGAATTGCTAGGCAAGATCCGCATCCCGGAAACAACCGCTAACGTGGTGTTTGGAGGTGCCAAGAGAAACCGCCTGTTTATCTGTGCTACCCAGAGCCTCTATGCCATCTTTCTGCAAACTAGGCCGATGGCTCGACCGGCGACGACATAGGGCATCTCGATCGTGACTACCTCTGCGAACTTAACCAAAGGGAACAAACAAATGAACTCATCCTTCGCTGAACAAGTCATCGTGGTTTCTGGCGCCGCCGGCGGCGTTGGCCAAGAGGTCGTGGTTAAATTATTGGCGCAAGGTGCGCGCATCTGCGCGACAGATATCACGTCGTCGGTCCAGGATCTCGAAAACCTCGCGCCCGGCCGCATCGTCGCCGTCGTGGCAGACGTTACGCGGTCCGATGACGTCGAAGGAATTTTCAACCGTGCTGAAGATGCTTTCGGCCCGGTCGGTATCCTGATCAACAATGCGGGCTTTATCATTTCGAAATCGGTGCACGATACCAGCGAGGAGGAGTGGGACAGCGTCATGAATGCGAATGCCAAGGCGTTCTTCCTGATGGCAAGACGAGCGCTCCCCTCCATGATCGAAAGACAGTCTGGGTCGATCGTTGCAACTGGCTCGATCTCGAGCGTCGTGGGTCTCCCCGAACAAGCCGCATACTGTGCGGCTAAAGGCGCGCTGTTGCAACTCGTTCGACAGATGGCAATCGACTATGCGCCGAAAGGTATTCGCGTCAACGCCGTAGGCGCCGGCTCTATCAACACGCCATTTCTGACACGATACCTCGAAGGATTGGAGGATCCGAAAGCCGGAGAGGCAGCCATCAAGAGTGCTCATCCCCTTGGACGCTGGGCAGAACCAAGCGAGATCGCCGATGCGATTGTATATCTCGCAGGGTCAAGCGCATCATTTGTCACAGGGCACATCCTCATGGCCGATGGAGGCTATAGCGCGCGGTGAGAGGTAAACTGTTGATTTGTCAAACGGGGAAAGAGCACCAAAGCCTTGACTTGGATGAGTGACCGACGGCCCCCAAAAGTGGACATGGCTGCTTTTAAGGTGACGGGAAATCCCCGTTAGCTCAACGCCACTGATTCCTGCGATGGAAGCCCTCACTCCAGATTTCTTGTGCAGGGCAAGACAGTAACATTCTATGTAAGGCGACACGTTGAGGAATATTGCTCCGGTACTGACACGCCGTGCTAAGCGCAATCATCTCACTGTGATCGAACGGGCAACCGGAGCGTCAGATCGCGGGCCTGAAATGTACCGCCGGCTCGTTGGCTATGTCGCGAAACAAGATAGCAAAGATAACTCCGGCATTATGGAGCAAATGCCCCAAGCCGTTCAACGTTGCGCAGAGCCTGCTGGTGAGGGCAGATTCCAAGGTGCCGCTTCGCTTCCGAGGTCGGCCGCATTCGCGAACTGCTCAGCGATCTCCGCGTCGTCTTTGTCCGTCCTAAGCGGCGCAGGATATCAAGCACGATTGTGGCGGTTATTCTTGCCCTGACAAGCTCGGTGACCGCTCGCCGCGCATGTGAAGATGTTCGGTGTGCTTTCGAAGGCGGCGCAACCAGCTTGAAACCGGGATCGCGGAACCCGATCACCTTCTCGAATGCAGCTTTCTGATCGTCGAGAACGAGATCGCTCGCTGCAGCTCCTCGAGCCTGGTGTTGATCTCGACTCGTTTCACTTTCAATTCGTCTACGACTTCCACCATACTCTACACTCCCGAGGCCCCCAAGGAGATTGCATCAGCCGTCGTCGGAATCTTGTGGCACTTGCTTGCTCCATAATGCCGGATAACTCTCTTAGAGAGAACGCTTACTTCAACCTTGGCCGACGCACTGATCGACGTTGCCACATCGGGAAAGGCGAGCTGCTGATATCCAAGTTTTGTTGGCGTATCCGCAAAACGAAACTAACCCATAAGGCGTTGCACAATAAACAAGATCTTAAGTTCCCATTAACCATCTCCAGCGGATTTCGGTCTGGCTCGATCAACGAGCATTTCACATTGCTTCAAAGTTTCAAAAGGCATCGATAAATGCGGCTTACAATTAAATCGACACTGTTTGCCCTCTTTGGCGGCATTGCGGCCGTTTCCATCGGACAGGGCCTGATCTCCGCACGTAGTCTTGCTGTAATCAGTGAGGCGAGCCGTTCAATTGCTGATGACACGGTCCCTTCCGTGCTTACGCTTGGTCAATTGAATGCCGATTACGGCGACCTGCGTGTCGAGCACCAAGCCTATTTGCTAGCCGATGCCGAAAAGCACCAAGCGATTCTTGCCGATATCAAGGAAACAGAGTCCGAAATCGCTAAAGACCTGAAAGCCTATGAGCCCGCTGTTACAAGCGATAGCGAAAGGGCGATTTATCAACAATTTGTCAACGCCAACGTTGTGTACCAGCAAATCTGGCAGCGCGCAAAGGGGCTGGAGGACAGCGGCAAGAGCGCGGAAGCCACTGCTTTGCTTCTTGGCGAAGGTAAGGTAGCTTACGATAAGGCGGGCGACGCGATTCAGCAAGACGTCGACAAGAACGTGGCTGATAACAAGGCGAACCTGGACACGACAGGTGCCACCATCGATTCAAGTTTGACCTTAACCTACGGTGCGCTTGGCATTGCCAGTTGCGTCGCAATTTTCGCCATGGTGCTGACCTCGCGCCGAGTGATGAAACCCCTTAGCCGGATGACCGCCTACATGAATTTGCTGAGCGGCGGCAACACAAGCCAAGACGTGCCCGATCGCCATCGTCATGACGAGATTGGTGACATGGCGCAAGCGGTCGAAGTATTCCGGCAAACGGCGATTTCGAATACTCAGCTCGAGGTTGAGGCGGAAAAACGCCGCCGCATAGCGGAAGCGGACGGCGCCGCGAGACTACAACACGCGGAGAATGAAGCCGCCGAAGTACGCAAGGCGACGTCCAATCTTGCCAGTGGTCTGAAGCGCTTGGCCTCGGGCGACTTGGCATTCCAACTCACCGAGACGCTTACTCCTGATTTCGAGCCGCTGCGGCTTGATTTCAACAACTCCGTGAGGGAATTGGGCGAGACCCTTGCTGCGATCTCTCATTCGACATCGACAATGGATGGCAGTTCGCGCGAGATCAGCCACGGGGCAGCCGAGCTGTCAAAGCGTACTGAGCAACAGGCAGCTTCGCTGGAGGAAACTTCCTCAGCTCTGGAAGAGATCACAGTTGCGGTGAAGAGCTCGACGGAACGGGCTCTGGAAGCAAGTCACATGGTCGACGAGGCGCGCCGCAGCACCGAACAGTCGAGTGCCGTCGTCAGGGATGCAGTTGCAGCGATGGGGCGGATCGAACAGGCTTCGGGCGAGATTGGCCAGATCATCAATGTCATCGATGAGATCGCCTTCCAAACCAATCTTCTGGCTCTCAACGCCGGGGTCGAAGCTGCCCGGGCCGGTGAGGCCGGCAAAGGTTTTGCGGTCGTCGCCCAGGAAGTTCGCGAACTGGCGCAGCGCTCAGCCAACGCGGCTAAGGACATCAAGGGGCTCATCAATCGTTCCAGCGAGGAAGTCAACTCAGGTGTCAAACTCGTCACTGCGACCGGAGAGGCGCTAACGCTAATTCAGGGGCATGTCGTGAGAATCAACGAACATGTCAACTCGATCGCGACCGCTGCGAGAGAGCAATCGACCGGGCTGTCCGAAGTCAACACTGCCATCAATCAGATGGACCAGGTAACTCAGCAGAACGCAGCAATGGTGGAGGAATCCACCGCGAGCACCAGCCAGATGGCGCAGGAGGCGGCTAAATTGCGTGACCTAGTGGCCCGGTTCAAATTGGATACGGCAGCTTCCGTGCCGCGTCAGGTCGTGCGCGCGGCTACCTCCAATAGCAAGCCAGTCGCTTCACCGGCCCGCACGCTCGGCCACAAACTTGCCAGCGCCTTTGGTGGTCGCGCAACTTCCACAGCGGTCGCAGAGCAGTGGGAGGAATTCTGATGTCTGAGGCGGATCATCAGGGCAACCATCCTTCAACTGCGACGCTGGAGATTATCGCCTTTCATCTGGGTGACAGGCAGTTCTGTATCAGGACCACTTCGATCCGGGAAATCCGGGGCTGGGCGGCGGCAACGCCGCTGCCCCACGCGCCGCCACACGTCCTCGGCGTCATGAACCTGCGGGGCTTCGTCATCCCGGTCATTGACCTTGCGGCAAAGCTCGGCATCCCAAGCGCTGTCGACACCAGCCGTAGCGCCATTGTCGTTGTCGAAGTGGGGCAAGGCGTCATCGGCCTGGTCGTCGACCAGGTCTCCGACATCCTGTCTGTCAGCGATGATCGCATTCAGCCGGTTCCGGATTTCGGCGCCGCATTTGATCCCGCCTTCGTGCATGGCATCATCCCGCTCGAACAAAACATGGTCTGCTTCCTCAATCTTGACCACATGTTCGCCAATGTCATGCAGGCATCGACGGCTTAGCAACCAATTTTTTAGATCCAGTCTCCAAAAGGTCAGCTCTTGTCACAGATTATCAACCTGCCAATCACCAAACCCGCTCAGACCGATTCAGTCGTCATGTCGGCTAGCGCCGACGCATCTTGCCAGGCAGATCTGCTTCGGCAGTTTGAAGGCGAGCGAAGAAAGATACTCAACCTCACTAACTATCTGGAAGCACTTTATGCCCGTCTGCTGATCGCCAGCACAAATGATCCGGCCGTTTCGCCCGTCACAAGCAACGCCCTACTCTATAAGCCCCAATGAGGGACCGCAGCTTCCGATACGGTCGCTAAGATGGGAGCATTTAAAGGTTGGTGGCACCGCGCGACCGCTGCCAGTTTCGCATACATTCTTCCTTCAATTTCTGCTCGGGCTCGGCGTGACGGGAGTTTTGCAGTGACCGCGGCACAAAGAGAATGGCGACGGTGATTGATGTATCCGTCTTAACGCGTCGATTACAATTTCGATATCGCGTAAGCGCGCAAATCGCTGCACCTGTTCATTGGCGGAGTGTTGAGCGAATCTGTGTCCACAACGGAGACTGTGGATACAATGACATTGGATGGCGCGGGAATTTCAGGGGAGCTTCGGGTCGTCAAGGTTCTTCGCAATGGCAAGCGGCGGTTTGATCCGGTCGAGAAGGAACGCTTGATCGACGCGGCCCTTGAGCCGGGGGTATCGGTTGCAGGGCTTGCGCTGAAGTACGGGGTGAATGCTAATCAGTTGCGCAACTGGATCAAGCTGCATCAGCGCCGGCAGGCGGAGAAGGCGTTGACGGTTATGCCTTGCGCGCCGTCGGCCTTCGTTCCGGTGGTTGCGGCATCGCCGACTGGACGACCGCCGGCCCCGTCGGCTCCGACATCGCCACGGATGCGCTTGAAGGCATCGCTACCGAACGGCGTGCGGCTTGAGCTTGAAGATGCGGATGCGCAGGCTCTGTCGGCGATGATCGAAGCGTTGGGGCGTTGCGATGTTCCGGCTGGCTGATGATCTGCGCGTCTATCTTCACCGGGAACCGATCGACTTTAGGGCCGGGATCAACAGCCTCGCGATTTTGGTCGAGCAGTCTATGGGCCTCAATCCGTTCGAGCGGGCGGTATTTGCCTTCTGCAACCGTCGCAGAACCCGGATGAAATTGCTGTTTTTTGATCGATCGGGCTTTGTGCTAATTTTGAAAGCGCTGACCGAAGATAAGTTCCGCTGGCCTCGGCGACAGGAGGCTGTGGTGTCGCTTGATGCCGAGCAATTGCACTGGCTGCTCGACGGCATTGATCTCGACGCGATGGTTCGCCATCCGGTGCGACAATATGAATTTGTCGGGTGAATTTGGCGGTTGACGCAGGGGAGCGGTTCAGATTCAAAAATGCGATGACTCGAACCGGTACCCCGACCGTTGAAGAATTGATGGCGCTTTTGGCGGCGAATGCTGCCGAGATTGCCGCGCTGAAGGCTGAGAAAGATACCCTTGCGCAGCGCGTCTTCAAGCTCGAGGAAGAGCTGGCGCTGGCGCAGTTGCATCGTTTTGCGCCGCGTAGTGAAAAGCACGTGGATCGCATCTTCAACGAAGCCGAGCAGAGCGTCCTTGAGGGGGACGAGGGTTGCGACCTCGCCGACGAGGCGGATACCATCGATCTTCCGGACACGGGATTGCCGCAGACCGACAAGCCGGAACGCAAGAAACCTGGTCGCAGGCCGTTGCCGGAAAACCTGCCGCGCCAGCGCGTCGAATATGACCTTGCCGACGATCAGAAGGTCTGCCCGTGCTGTAGCCATCAGATGCACCGCATGGGCGAACTGGTCACAGAACAGCTTCACATCGAGGTGAAGGCGAAGGTTCTGCAGAATGTCCGAGCAAAATATGCATGCCGCAACTGCGACCGGACCGGGATCAATACGCCTGTTGTCATCGCGCCGATGCCGAAGCAGCCCTTGCCCGGCAGCATAGCCACGGCCTCGACGCTGGCCTTCGCGCTCGTCCATAAATATGTCGATGGCACACCGCTCTATCGTCTGGCGCAGGCCTTTGAGCGTGCAGGCGTTCCTGTCAGCCGCGGCGCTCTCGGCCACTGGGTGATCAGTTCGAGCGAGAAACACCTCGTTCGTATCTATGACGCGCTGAAACTGCGGCTCCAATCGCAGACGATCATCCATGGTGACGAGACCACAGTCCAGGTGCTGAAGGAAGAGGGCAAGGATCCCACCAGCATCTCTTACATGTGGGCCTATCGTAGTGGCGAAGACAGTAAACAGCCGATCGTGCTGTTCGATTATCAGGCCGGCCGCGGACAAGAGCATCCGCAGGCCTTTCTTGGCGACTACCGCGGCATCTTGATGAGTGACGGCTATCAGGCCTGGCGCACGTTGAAAGGTGCCACGCATGTCGGGTGCATGGCCCATGCCAGGCGGCGCTTTGTCGAGGCTCTCAAGGCGCGCAAGAAACCCGGTGGGCCGCCGGCACAGGCCATCAAGTTCTTCGACCAGCTTTATCGGATCGAAAGGCAGGTGCGGGACGAAAAGCCCGATGACGGCGAAACGCAGGCCGATTACATGCGTCGCTTTCGCCAGAAACATAGCGTTCCGGTCCTTTCCGCCCTCAAGGAATGGCTCGACAAAATCGCGCCAAAGGTCGTGCCCGACACCAAGCTTGGCGATGCCGTTTCCTATACGCTCAACCAATGGGACTATCTGACCCGCTATACCGATGACGGCAGGATGCCGATCGACAACAATTTGCTGGAGCGCGACATCAGGATTTTTGCAACTGGAAGAAAGAGTTGGCTCTTTAGCGATACAGTCCAGGGGGCCAAAGCCAGTGCCGTCATCTACAGCTTGATGCTGACCTGTCGCGCCTGCGGTGTCGAACCATTCGCATGGCTACGCCACGTCCTCACCGAACTGCCGCAGCGCCCCGACGATGTCGATATCGACGACCTGCTGCCCTTTAACTTCAAAAGCCAGCCAGCCTGAGCTGCCCCTTCAAGCCGCTTACCACGTGCAATGAAACGCGCGCTTACGATATCGCAACCCGCACATTGCAGCCAAACTCTTGCTCACATCGCGTGGACTTGGCGGCGACACGCTCTATCGAAGTAGTGCCGACGCTCGCCAAAAACGATTCGATTTCGATCGAACGACGGCACCTCCCCCAGCGGTTGGTCTACGTCCGCAGAAGAACACGGCAATAATCGCGAGAACCGCGGCCGCGGTATGAAGCGGCAAGGCGACGGACAGGACCCTCTATATCGAGCAGCACCTCTCGCCTTTGAGCTCTGCGAACGCTATGCCTACTGGAGCAGGTATGCGATATTGATTATCGACAACGGCATCCGTCTGGCACCAATCTTGATCAAACACCAAAGAACTGCGGCAGCTTCACGAATTCGGCTTTTGGCACGGGCTTGCTGTACAAGAACCCTTGTGCCGCGTCGCATCCGTTAGCCCTTAGGAACGCCGCCTGTTCGACCGTCTCGACACCTTCCGCCACGACGTTTTGCCCAAGGCAACGGGCGATCGAGAGAATGGCCTTGACTAGCTCTGCGCTGCGCTTGTCGCCACTGCTGATGAATGATCGATCGATTTTCAGGGTGTCGATGGGAAAGCGAGCCAAGTAATTCAACGCCGAATAGCCGGTACCGAAATCATCGATGGCAATTGAGATTCCCATCGTCCGAAGGGCACAAAGAGTGGCCAGTGTCTCGTATTGTTGATCCAGCAGAAGGCTTTCCGTGATCTCAATCTCGATCCACTCAGGGCGGCAGGCGGTTTCATCGAGAATCTGGGTTACCATCTCCAGCAGATCAGATCGCTGGAACTGCCTGGATGAGACATTGATCGCCATTTTGTGAGACGCTGGGGTGTCGGCGTTCAATTCTGCCGCGGTTCGACAGGCTTCGCGAAATACCCATCGGCCCAAATCCGCGATTAATCCAGTGTCCTCGGCAATCGGAATGAACTCAGCCGGAGGAACCATGCCCATCTTTCCGTGATGCCATCGCAGGAGAGCCTCCGAGCCGACTATCCTGCCGTTTTCGACGAGTACCTTGGGTTGGTAGTACACTTCCAGTTCGCAGCGCTCGATGGCCCGGCGCAATTCCGATTCCAGCATCAGGCGGTGTTGCGCGTCTGCTGTCAGTTGCCTCGAATAAAATTGGAAGCCTCCCCGCCCAAGACGCTTTGCCAAATACATTGCGGAATCGGCATATTTGACGAGATCGTTTGCATCAGTGCTATGCTCTGGATGGAGCGCGATCCCGATGCTGCATGAGACGAAGACTTCCCTGCCGTCGAGCAGGAAGGGTTCGTCGAATGTTTTGAGCATCTTGGTGGCGATATCGCGCAAATCGTCCGCGTGCCGGATGTCTGGCAAGAGGATGGCGAATTCATCGCCGCTGAGACGGGCCACGGTGTCGGCGCTGCGCACGCTTGCCTGGAAGCGTCTGGCCGCCTGACAAAGCAGTTCGTCGCCGACGGGATGTCCCATCGTGTCGTTTACGGCTTTGAAATGGTCGATGTCCATCATCATGACGCCTACAACTTGGCGATGGGACTCAGCATCTGCCATCGCTTGCCGCAACCGCCCAAAGAACAGTTCCCGGTTGGGCAAGTCCGTAAGCGAATCGTAGAAGGCCATCCGATGAATTTTTTCGCGGGAGGCGTTCAACTCGGTAATGTCGCGGGCCACGCCGAGAACACCCGTTGTCTTTCCCTCGGCGCCAACGATTGGGACCTTTCGTGTTTCCAGAAGTATGCGTTGTCCACTGTCGTGGTGTGTGACCCATTTCTCATTGATCACGACGCCTCCGGCACGGATCGCTTCCAGCTCCCTTTCGCGGAAAAGGCGTGCGACGTCGGCGTCAAACAGGTCTAGATCCGTTTTGCCAACAATTTCGGACTCCGACTTGCCGATCAGACGCTCATAGGCGTGATTGCAAAGGAGATAGGCGCCCTCGATATCCTTCAACCATACCATGTCGGGTATAGTCTGAAGTACCGTGAGGAGGCGTGTTCGCGCTTCATCTAGAATATGCTCTCCCAGCTTCCGTTCGGTAACATCCCGTGACAGAACAAGAAACGTTTGGGAGGATGTTTCACTGCCCGCTTTCTTTGCAACATGATGCTCGAACCATCGGGACTCGCCGTTCTGTTGGACGATGCGAATGACGTGACAATCGCTGGCGCCTTTCTCGTCGGCCTCGCGGATGGCGCGCAACGCAGCCGCCGCGTCTTCAGGCGGGAGGACGTCGTTTACCGTTTTGCCCAGCAGTTGTTGTTTGGTCGCAGCCAGTAGTTCCGGATGCTTTGTCCATATCTGGAGATACCGTCCGTTTCGGTCCATCTCAAACAGAATATCAGGGATGGCGGCGATGATCGTTTCCGCGAATTCAAGCGCATCTTCAAGCCGCTGCTTCTCGTGCCGGCTAGACTCGTCCACGTGGGCAATCGCGCCGGGCTGAGCAACTGAATCGCTATCCGCAAACGAACCTTCCGCCTGCCAGTTATGGGAGAGAGATAGCAGCATCACATGGATCCTCCTGCCGGCAAAGGGACAGGAGGTGTCATACATCCGGTCGAACTTTCATCGGGAAGAACCGCACAATTCATTCCAGCGGAGTTGAAGGCTCAGCGAATTCATCGATCAAGAAAGAAGATGAATAGGCGCAATGCAGTTTGAGTACAGAGTCCTTAACAAACTACATCGCCGATTGCGGCAAACACAACTTGCTGCCAATTTGGATCGAAGGTCGAGAAATGGATAGGGTCCGTTGCGCCAAACCATATACCCGCGTCGAATGATGCTACGCCGAGCAGGTCCAACATCCGCTGGACGGCAGCCTCTACATCACCGACTGTGCAAGCTTCAAGGAGGGCGATTTCAGCAATCGTCTTTCCCCCCTCTGCGATTGGCCCAACTCTTGTAATCAGCTTCACCTTGATTCGTCGGGCTCGGTTTTGACCTAACCCGCTCGTAGAACTCGAAAATCGGCTACAATCCAAACTCCCTCCAGGTGGCAGGGACGAAACGGCGACAAGCAACCCGGCGTTTTTTTCAGGTCGCCATTGTCATAAATTTCCGCGGGTTGGAGATCCAGACCTTCGACTGATTCAGTTCAGGCCGACTTCCGAGTTGAACTCGCTAATCAGCTCATCCCAAGCCAAAGAGGTGCCTGCTGCATGCTTCCAGAACGATTGGTCCTTGCGGAGGTTGAAGTCCTCGACCGAAACACCTTGCTGTTCAACCCAGGTGAAATAACCGAGGTTGAATAGTCGCCGACGGTCGCGTGCTGTGGTCTCGATAAGGGTATCGCCGATATGTTCGTACAGGCAATCGCTCATGATGAAGTCGCGGTCAGCATCGGAGATGCCTGCGGGATAGTCGCGGTCCAGCGTCCGCTTGGCCTCGCTTTCGTAGAGACCCGCGCCATCGGTCGCTATAGTCATCACCACATCGTCCGGGCCATAGTTCATGTATTTGGCGAGCTTGATGGCCGCGACGATGTTGGCAAAACCGGAGATGCCGACATAGTTGAAGACGTTCAGCATCGCCGCGTCCGCCCCGAGCTTTTTCGCCAACCAGGCTCGGTTTTCATTGCCTCTGAAAAGAACATTCAGTCGGTCGGTGCTGCGATCCGAGACCCCGATGACGAAGTCCAGGTTCATCACATTATGGATTAGCGGTACGTGCTTGTCTCCGATGCCCTGTATGTTGTGTTCGCCATATCCGCTTTCGAGAAGGGTGGGGCATTCGAGTGCTTCTACCGCCGCAATCCGCGTTCCGTAGACTTCCTTCAGCCTGTCGCCAGCCGCAATGGTTCCCGCCGAACCCGTCGCAGATACGAACGCCGCAAGGCGAGAATTGCGATGAGACTTAAGGCTTTCGAAGACCTTACCGCATGCCGATCCGGTGCAGAGATAGTGGGCCATGTAGTTCGGGAAGGCGGAGAATTGATTGAGGATGACGTTGTCTTCGTGCAATGCGAGCTCGTGGCACTTATCGTAGATCTCTTTCACATTGCTTTCCGTGCCGACGGTCCGAACCACATGTGATGGATCGGTCACCCAGCCAGACAGCCAGTCATAACGCTCGCGGCTCATCCCTTCAGGCAAAACGGCAACGCCATCGCAGCCGAGTATCCGGGAGATTGCGACGCCGCCGCGGCAATAATTCCCCGTCGACGGCCAGATCGCACGATTGCGTTGCGGATTGAATCGGCCCGAGACCAGTTTTGTGACCAGGCCGGCGTAAGCCGGCAGCACCTTGTGTGCCCCGATCATCGGAAAGTGAGCACCGAGAAGGACGACAATCGGAGCGTCGACGCCGGTCACGGTTTTGGGAAGAACGACGTGGCAGGGGACGGCGGTCGCGCTTTTTCGATCCTCGCCGTTGAACCAGTTGACGCGCCATAGGTTGCTTGAATTCGGTGTGTCGGGATCGACGTTATGCAGCGTCGATGTCACGGATTCTGGAAGAGCATCGAGACCGGCAAGCTGCGAAAATGTCGGAAGGCGGATGCCTCGCGAACGAGCGCGTTCGATTGCTACAGCACGCACTTTGCTGTCGACGACCTCGATGGTGTCGAGAAGATTGGAACCCGGACCGGACATGTTTCACTCCCAGATGCTTGGCCGACGAGAGCACTTAATTGGCGTCGTCTGCATGAATTGTTCGATTTGGCGTGGGCCGCGTAGCGCGGAGAATATTTCACCCAGAACTTTATTTGTGCTCGGATTTGAGGGCGGTCTTGCAACAATTACTCCTCGGCAAGCTCTGTGGAGTAGCGTTGAGCTCCTGCTGGATCTCGATGCAATCGAAAATTCCCCCCATGATTGGCCCGACCACACCGGCCAATCCGGTTGCGGGATCCAGATGGTGGCGGGCGAGCCGGAAGCCCCCGTTCTGAACTTTGGCACGAAGCGATCGGGTGCGGTGCCTCAAGCAAGCAAGCTCGCAATGAAGCGCCCGCACACAATCAACAGGAAAAGCCCGAAGGTCACCTCCAACCGGCGCTTCGAAAGAGTGTGTGCGAGCCGCGCACCTCGTGGAGCCATCCAGGTGCTTGTGGGAATGAACAATGCCAGCCCGAGCAAGGAAACGTAGCCGAGTGCGAGTGGTGGCTGCAGCACTGCTAACTCCGGATAATCAGCCATCCGGGGCCAACCAGCATAGATATATCCGATGGCGCCGGGGACCGAAATGAGAACGCCTAGGCCAGATGATGTTGCGATCGCCTGATGAATGGGGCGGTTATAAAAAGTCATGAACAGATTGGATAGCTGTCCTCCTCCGACCCCCATCAAAGCCGACAGCACGCCAATCAGCCACCCATAGGAAAGCATGACACCCCTTCCGGGCATGTCGAGGCCGAGCCGCCAACTGTCCCTCCCGAAAAGGAGCCGCACAGCCGACACGGCCGCCACTGCTACATACACGATCTTGAACAAATCTCCGGGCGCGAACCGAGCAGCAATGCTGCCCATGACCACTCCGATGACGACCGGCCCTGCCCACAGCTTCAGGATGGAAATATCTACCGCACCTTTGGCTCGATGAGCGATGAATGAAAGAACTGACGTGGGAATGATGATTGCCAGCGATGTGCCGACAGCCATCGGCATTCTGACTTCTTCCGGAACGTTGAGAAGGCTAAAAAGCTCATAAAGGATCGGGACAGCCACGGCGCCGCCCCCGACCCCGAACAGCCCCGCGAGAAGGCCCGTAATCGCGCCTGCGGCGAGCAACCCAAAACCAAGGCCCACAAAGCTTATGAGAGACAACTCGGTCAATACGTTTCCTTGCTATTTTGCAGAAGCCAACAAAATTCTCGCTGCATTCCCAGAAGAACGAGACTGCTGTACAACGTCGTACGGAAACAGCGTCCTCGAACTCGCGACGTGCTCGCTACGCGTGGTTGCTGGCGAGGAAATCGATTCCGGCCTGCGCACATTCGGTATCCTGCGCGGGGGTCCCTGAGCTCACCCCGATTGCCCCCACGACCTCCCCTTCGACGATAACCGGGAGTCCTCCCGCCACCACCATGAGGCGGCCGCCGATCGCGGAATTAATTCCAAATGCCGGGCTGCCGGGCTGGCTCGCGACCCCGTAGCTTTCGGTCGTACGTTTCGCACCCGCTGCCGTATATGCCTTGTCCTGGGCGATTATGGTGCTGGTGATCTTGCCGCCGTCCATGCGCTCGAATGCAATGAGTTGTCCGGACTCGTCGGAGACCGCGATGCACATCGGCACCCCGATGTCGCTTGCCTTCGCGGCGGCACCTTGGATGAGACGACGCGCATCATCGAGGCTCAGGCGTTTAATTGTAAGCATGGAATTTCCTCTCGTATCCTAGTCGTCAGCTGTTATGAAGGATCTGCCCCAAGAAGCCTCTGAGGCGATCTGTCTTCGGTGAGCCGAACACTGCTTCTGGGCTTCCCGATTCCACGATCTCGCCACGATCCATAAAGATCACGCGGTCAGCGACTTCACGGGCAAAGCCCATTTCATGGGTCACACACACCATGGTCATGCCGTCCTTCGCCAGCGAGACCATGGTGTCCAGAACCTCCTTGACCATTTCCGGGTCGAGCGCCGACGTCGGTTCGTCGAACAACATGATCTTCGGCTTCATGCAGAGCGCCCTGGCGATAGCGACACGCTGTTGCTGACCACCGGAGAGCTGACCGGGGAACTTGTGGGCCTGGTCGGGGATGCGGACACGTTCGAGATATGCCCTCGCCTGCGCTTCGGCCTCGGCTCGCGCGACCCTGCGGACAAGCATCGGCGCGAGAGTGCAATTCTCCAGTACGGTCAGGTGCGGGAAAAGATTGAAGCTCTGGAACACCATGCCGACTTCGCGGCGGATGGCGTCGAGATGGGCGATATCCTTGTCGAGGGCGATGCCATCGACGACGATCTTGCCCTCCTGGTGTTCCTCCAGGCTGTTGATGCAGCGAATGAGGGTCGACTTGCCGGAACCGGAGGGGCCGCAGATGACGACCCTCTCTCCGGTCGCAACCTCGAAATTTACGTTCCGCAGAACATGCATGTGGCCATACCACTTGTTGATGTTCTGCATCGAGATCGCAATTTCATGCTTCTTGGAAGCGGTGGCGACTGCTGCTGCGTGAGCCATGTTCTTGACCTTTCGAGAATTGATGCGTCTCCGATCGGCGGGCACGGGCGCCCGCCGGGCTGCGGCTAGCGTCGCCGGTGGCGGTTGAGGTCGACCTCGAGGCGCTGGCTATATCTCGACATCGCGAAGCAGAAGACGAAGTAGATGAGGCCGACAAAGACCAGGGCCTCGACGGTGAACCCCTGCCACGCGGGTTCGCTGGCGGCGGCCTGCGCGGAGTGCAAGAGATCGTAAAGACCAATGACGAGAACGAGCGACGTGTCCTTGAAGAAGCCGATGAAGTTGTTCACCAGCGGCGGAATGACGAGTTGCAGGGACTGCGGCAGGATGATCTTCCGCTGCGTCTGCCAGTACGAAAGGCCGAGAGCATGGGATGCTTCGTACTGTCCCTTGGGAAGAGCCTGGAGACCGCCTCTGACGACTTCCGCCAGATAGGCGGCGAAGAACAGGATGATCGCGATCTGTGCACGCAACAGCTTGTCGAGGTTAACCCCTTCCGGCATGAACAGCGGGAACATGACGCTCGCCATGAACAGCAGCGATATGAGCGGTACGCCACGAATGATCTCGACGTAACCGACGCATAGCCATTTGATGAACGGCAGGTCGGAGCGGCGACCGAGCGCGACGAAAATCGACAACGGAAAAGCGACCGCAACGCCGATAGTTGCCAGGATAAGGGTAAGCGCGAGACCACCCCAGTTCGATTGCGAAACGAAGGGAAGGCCAAGGATGCCGCCCCACATAAGGATGCCGATGACGATCAGTGTCGCAGCCCAGATGTAAGCAAGCTCAATCCTCCAGAACCGCTTCATCGCCGAGATCACGTAAAGGGCCACAAACAATCCGATCACCAGCGCAGGCCGCCACTGTTCATCGAAGGGATAGAGGCCGAACAGGATGAGCCTGTACTTCTCTCCGATGATCGCCCAGCAGGCGCCTGTCCCCTGAAGCGCGCGACAGCTGTCAGTGACGGCGCCATTCGGGCCGAAGGGGACGGACCAGATTGCGTTCGCAAGGGCCCAACGATAGAGCCCCTGCGCCAATTCGGCCACCAGCGCAATGATCAGGATGGTTGTGAGCCCAGAACCCCATGAGTAGAACAGATTCTGGCGTATCCACTGGACGAAGCCTCCGCCGAGTTCGGCCGGGCGGTCGCGTGTTTCCACAGTTGTCGGATGAATGATGTGTTCAACAGCAATTGTCATGATCAGCGCTCCACCAGGGCCATGCGGGCGTTATAGATGTTCATGAGAAGACTGATCGTCAGACTGATTGTCAGATAGACGGCCATGATGATCCCGACGAGTTCGATCGCGTGCCCGCCCTGATTCATCGCGGTATTTGCGACCGAGACCAGATCTTGGTAGCCGATGGCAACGGCAAGCGAGGAACTCTTGGTCAGGTTGAGATATTGGCTCGTCAGCGGGGGTATGATCACGCGCAGGGCTTGCGGGAAGACGATCCATTTCAAGGTGCTGTTGGGACGCAGGCCAAGCGCACGAGCGGCTTCGTGCTGGCCATTGCCGACCGACTGCAGCCCGGATCTCACGATCTCCGCGATGAACGCGGCGTTGTAGACGACGAGACCAACCAGGAGTGCGAAGAATTCAGGTGACACGGAGCTACCGCCGCGCACGTTGAAGCCGCGCGCCTCCGGAAATTCCAACACATAGGATGCACCGAACATCAAGCTGACCACCGCTGGCAGACCCACAACCAGGACAAGCACGAGCGGCCAGATCGTCCGGTGTTTGCCGTCATCGAGTCGCTTCCGGGTAGCGGTCCTAGCGATGAAGTAGGCGGCGACAATCCCTAAGACCAATGCCAGGAGTGTCCAGGTGTGGGCGGGCTGCCACATAAGCGATGGGAAGCTCAGGCCACGATTTGAAAGTATAACGCCTGTCACCGGTTGGAGGGCTTGGCGCACAGGCGGGAGCTTCTGCAGTACCGTGTACCAGAGAAGGAGTTGCAGGAGCAGCGGGATATCGCGAAAGAACTCGACGTAGACGGAAGCGACTTTCGCGAGCAGCCAGTTCCGGGAAAGGCGCGCGACGCCGATCGAGGTTCCTATCAGTGTCGATAGCAGGATAGCCCAGAAGGCGACCCAGAGTGTGTTGATCGTACCGACGAGCAAGGCCCTGAAGTAGGAGTCGGTCGGCTCATACGGGACGAGGTGCTCGGCGATCGGCAGACCAGCCTCACTGCCGAGGAAGCCAAAGCCGGAGGTGATGTTACGGACAGCCAGGTTGTTCTGAAGATTGGAAACCATCCATGCGACGGAGCCGAACACGACGATCGCCGTCACTGCCTGCCAAAGGAGCCGCCGGAAACCGACGTTTGTGAGAATTCCAACTATGCTCGGTCTGCTGGCTTCGGTCATTCCCACACCATTGGTGTCAATTGCCATTGGTACCTCCCTTGGTTTGACCCAAGTTTCCGGAGATCGACGCTCCGGCGAAGAATAGTTGGCCGGGGGGCTGACCCGCCCGGCCGTCGTCGGTTGGCCCTGAATGATCAGCGCATCGGAGGGGCGTATTGCACGCCACCGTCCTTGACGAGGTGGTTCTGACCACGCTTGACGCCAAGCGGGATGATGTCCCGTTCGAACATCTCGCCGTAATTGCCGACGGCCTTCACGGCGTTCACCGCCCATTGGTTGTCTAGGCCGAGCGCCTTGCCGAGATCGCCGTTTTCGCCCATGAAACGCTGGATGTCGGGATTCGCATTGTTCTTGAAGGTATCGACATTGTCCTTCGTGATGCCGAATTCCTCAGCCGTCAGAAGAGCGGTGTGCGTCCAGCGAACGATGTCGTAAAACTTCTGATCACCCTTGCGGACGAACACGCCGAGCGGCTCCTTGGAAATGATTTCAGGGAGGATTTCGTAGTCGTTGCCTGCCTCGCCCATCGCGACCTTCAGCGAACCGAGCTGCGACGAGTCGTTGGTGTAAGCGTCGCAGCGGTCGCTTATCAGCGCGTCTCGGATCTGGTCCACCTTTTCGATTACGACGGGCTTGAGCTCCATCTTGTTGGCGCGGAAGTAGTCGACCATGTTCACTTCGCCGGTCGACCCAGGCTGTACACAAATTGAAGCGCCGCTGAGGTCCTTGGCGCTCTTTACGCCGAGGCTCTTCTTAACGAGAAAGCCCTGACCGTCATAGAAATAGACAGATGCGACCTGCAGACCCTGCGTCGCCTCACGAGTGAGAGTCCAGGTCGTGAAACGCGCCACCATGTCGACCTCGCCCGACTGAAGTGCCGGAAAACGGGTAAGACTGGTCAGCGATGCAAATTTGACCTTGGACGGATCACCGAAGATTGCTGCGGCCACCGAGCGGCATACATCGGCGTCGAGACCCTGCATGACCCCCTTGCTGTCTGGAAAGGCGAAGCCGGGCCGGTCGCCTGCGACACCGCAGATGAGATAGCCGCGGGACTTGATTGCCCCGAGCGTGTCTGCGCTCGCGGTCGCGGTGGCAGCTGGCTGCGTCTGGGCGCTGGCGACGCTCGGAGCCAGAGCCATTGCCGATGTGACGATCGCGGCGCCGACAACTGAGTTAATGACCTTGCTGCGCAAGGTTGTTTGAGATTTCTTCATAATCTTTCGTTCCCTTGTTGAATTGGAGGTAATCGTGGCCCGGTCTGTTCCAGGTCTTCTTCGTTGACTGGGCGGCACCCCTGCGGCTGCCGCTTCACACATACGCACGCAGGCCGAGTTGCCAGCGGCCGGCCATGAATTACGAATTGATCGGAGTGCCCGAAGCCACCTCGGCTTCGCCGATATCCCAAAACAGGCCCGTCATCATCTGCATGCCTTCCTCGACGACGCTCACGAGCATGTGCTCGTCAGGGGCATGCTGGGAGCAGTTGGGATAGGAATGCGGGATCCACACCGTCGGCATGCCGATCACATCAGAAAACACCTCGTTCGGCAGGGATCCCCCGAAGTTCGGCTGCAGCGCCGGCTCCCGTCCAAGCGTCTTTTCCAGCGACTGCATCGTGAACTGGGTCCATGGGTTGTCCGGCTCCGTGCGTGTCGCGAGGTAGAAGTCTTCCGGGATCTCCTCGATCACCATGTCCCGGAAGCCGCGCGCGTCGAGATGCTCACGGAGTGCGGGAAGGACCCTCTCCGGTGAAACGCCGACGACATAGCGCAGCTGGCAGACCGCCCGTGCGATGTCTGGCACAGCATTGACCGGCGCCTCGGGACGGCCAGCGATGAAGGCGAGGATCTCGAAGTTGCACCAGCCATAGACCTGTTCCGCACCTTTAAGACCGGGCTCACCCCAGCTGTCATCGATCTCCGGGTCGGCCGGGTTCTTCTCGAGCTTGATTTTCTTGAGCGCTGCGAGAACGGGTCCCGGGATTTCGCCAGGAGTCCATTCGGGGATCAGGATGCGGCCGTTCTCGTCGGTGATGGTCGACAAGGCGTGGGACAGCCTGATCGCAGGATTGGAAAGGAGACCGCCCCAATTGCCCGAATGATGCGCACCAATGCGAGGCCGGCACGTCAGGTTGAAGCCGACGCTGCCGCGGCCTCCAAGAAAAACGGTGGGCGTATTGGGTCCGACACGCGGTCCGTCTGACGCGATGAGACAGTCCGCCTTCAGAAGGTCGCGATGGGCGGCTGCCATCTCGGCCAGCCCGAGCGATCCGGTCTCCTCACCCGTTTCGATCAGAACCTTCACATTGAAGCCGAGGCTGCTCTTGGCCCGGAGAACAAGCCGAAGCGCAGCGAGGTTGATCGTGTGCTGACCCTTGTTGTCGGCAGTGCCGCGTCCGTAGATCTTGCCATCGGCCTCCGCGATGACCCAGGGATCGCGACCGTCCTTCCAGTCGCCGGACATTCCCCAGAGAACGTCGCCATGACCATAGATCAGAATGGTTGGACGGGCCCCATCTTCGACCCGTTCGGCAAACAGCGCCGGAAGTCGTGCTTCCTTAGGGTTCTCAAACAGCCGGCAGGAAAAGCCCATTCCTTCGAGCAGCGGCCTCATCTCTTCATTCAGGTATCGAAGGTTGTCGGCAAGGCTATCCTCGCGTGGGCTCTCGCTGCGTATCGCGATACGCGGTGCCATCTCGGCGACGAAACCGCCGTCCCGGACGTATGACAGCGCGGCGGAAACCGCCTCTTCCCGGCTTGGGATGTCGACACCGACTTTTACAGTCATTGTGAGCCTTTCGCATGTGATCGACGGGTCCGAGGTCTTACGAACAGTGTTGTGCCGCACCCTTGGGCAAGTCGCTTGGAGAGAAGGTCGCGCAATCAGCGCTGTGACTAAACTCTGCGTTTTCGGTTAACTGAAGAAACCATATTCAATCCGATGCTTAATGTGCGCTCTATTTGGCAGGTCGAAATGCAATTTTGTTTCATTTGGGTCGACTGCCAGTTCAGGGATCAGACTTGCTGCACGGGCGCTAGGCACCGGTTGTTCAAAGAATGTGCATCCGGGCAGATGGCTCAGTCGGCGATCAGGTCGGCAGCGCTCCAGCAAGGACGCGCGCGACATGGATAGCCTCACGTCCTGCCCCGTCATGGATCTGATGCCGGCAGCTCGTGCCATCGGCCACGATCAGGTCGGCTGGGGCTGCCTCGCGCACGGCAGGCAAGAGCGAGAGTTCCGCCATCTTCATCGACACGTCGATGTTTTCCTTGGCATACCCGAATGCCCCCGACATGCCGCAGCATGAGCTTTCTATGACCTTCACCTCGAGTCCGGGCACGCTTCGCAGCACGGTCTCGACCGGTCCCATGGCCGCGAAGGCCTTCTGGTGGCAGTGTCCGTGAACATGGGCGGTCCGGCCTTCCATGGACTTCAACGGAAGCGTGATCTTGCCAGCCGCCAAATCAGTCGCGATCAGTTCCTCGAAGAGAAGCGCCTTGCCCTCAACGAACGCCATCTCCTGCTTGGGAAGAAGCGCTTTCATCTCGTCGCGGAAGGTGAAGATGCACGAGGGTTCGAGCCCGACGACGCGCGCCCCGCGCTCGACATATGGCCGCAGAGCATCAACGGTTCGTTTTGCCTCTGCCCGTGCGGACTCAGTCTGACCGGAGGCGAGATATGTCCGGCCGCAGCACATCGCCCGGCTCTCGCCGCTCACGGCCACATGATGGAGACGATAGCCCGCCGCCTCGAGCACCCGCTCAGCGGCTTCGAGGTTTTCGCGCTCGAAGTAACGGTTGAAGGTGTCGCCGAAGAGAACGATATCCCGGCCGTCGCCAACCACTGCGCCCGGGCCGGAGGTCGTGCCCCCCTGCTTCCATGGCCTGCGCCATTTCGGGAGCGAGCGGCGCGCCGAAAAGCCAAGGTATTTTTCCGAGAGGCGAGCGAGCAGAGGCACCCGGTCCCGCAGATTCATCACGGGCGCGAGAACCGACGCGATCGCCGCGTACTTGGGCAGATGAGCGACGAGCTTCTCGCGCAGCGGCAGGCCATGCTTGCCATGGTAGTGGTGCAAGAACTCGATCTTCATGCGTGCCATGTCGACGCCCGTCGGGCAGTCACGTTTGCATCCCTTGCAGGAGACGCAGAGATCCATTGTCTCCTTCATCTCTTTCGAGGTGAATGCATCCGGCCCGAGCTGTCCCGAGATGGCGAGACGCAGCGTATTGGCCCGGCCTCGGGTGACATGCTGCTCGTCCTTGGTGGCGCGGTAGGACGGACACATGGTCCCGCCGGCAAGCTTACGGCAGGTGCCGTTGTTGTTGCACATTTCGACAGCGCCGCCAAAGCCGCCCCATTCCGACCAATCCAGGGCTGTCTTGCTCGGAACCGGCGTTCCGTACCCCGGCTTGAAACGCATCAGGCTCCGGTCGTCCATCTTCAGCGGCCGGACGATCTTTCCAGGGTTCAGGCGGTTCTCGGGATCGAAACTGTCCTTTACCTGTTCGAATATGCGGGTCAGCTTGCTGCCGAACATTGGCTCGACAAATTCCGAGCGCGAGATGCCGTCGCCATGTTCGCCTGAGAATGATCCCTTGTAGCGGCGCACGAGGGCGGACGTCTCCTCGGCGATCGCGCGCATCTTCCGGACACCGTCCTCTTCCTTCATGTTGAGGATGGGACGGACATGGAGGCAGCCGACCGATGCGTGGGCATACCATGTGCCGCGGGTGCCATGCTTGCTGAACACCTCGGTCACGGCATCGGTGTAGTCGGCAAGATGCTCCAGCGGGACCGCGCAGTCCTCTATGAATGAGATCGGCTTCCCATCTCCCTTCATGGACATCATGATGTTGAGGCAGGCTTCGCGCACCTCCCATACCGATTTCTGGCGGGCGGGTTCGACGACCTCGACGACAGCGTCGTGGAAGCCGTAGTCGGACATGCACTGATCGAGACGCTTGAGATCGTGGCCCAGTTGGTCCGGATCGTCGCCGGCGAATTCGACGAGCAGGAGACAGTTCGGTGTGCCGCGGGTGATGTCGCCGAGGGTCTTCACAAACATCGGAATGTCGGCACCGAGCACCAGGACGTTGTTGTCAACGAGCTCGACTGCGACAGGCTGCAGCGCGACGATGTGCCGGGTCGTCTCCATTGCCGACCGGAAGCTCGGGAAGTGACAGACCCCCATCACGCGATGTTTCGGCAGCGGCGAGAGCTTCAGGGTGACGGCGGTCGTCAGCGCGAGCGTCCCTTCGGAGCCAACGAGAAGACGAGAGAGGTTTGGATCCTTCGGCAGCAGTTCATCGAGATTGTAGCCACCGACACGGCGCTGCACCTTCGGGAAGATCGTCTCTATATCCTCGCGATGCTCGCGGGCGAGCGAAATAAGGCGATCCATAAGTGGCCGGATGCGCGGCGACATGTTGTCTGCCAGCGGCTCCGCACCGAGCCTAAACTGCTCGCCATCGTAGAACATCGCTTCGATGGCGAGCACGTTGTCGGCCATCTTGCCGTAGAACATGGACCGCGCGCCAGACGAGTTGTTGCCGCTCATGCCGCCGATCGTACAGCGCGTCGCCGTCGACGGCTCGACGGGAAAGAACAGGCCTTCCTTGCGCAGGAACGTGTTCAGCGTGTCAAGAACGGTCCCCGGTCGGACGCGGACAATGCGGGAGGATTTATCGAAGTCCAAGATGCCGCCAAAGTGTCGGGACATATCGATGACGAGGCCGTCTCCGATCGGCTGGCCGTTTTGTGACGTTCCGCCGCCGCGGGCGATAACCGGAATGCTGTGCTGGGCGGCGATTGACAGGACAGCCTGCAGATCCGTTTCGTGTTTCGGAAAGACGACGCCTTTCGGGATGATCTGATAGATTGATGCGTCAGTGGCATACCGCCCCCGCGTACCCACATCAAAGCGCACCTCCCCTTCCAATTCAGCCTTGAGCGCTGCCTCGAATTTATCGTCGCGTGGGAGAAGCTGCGGATGCGTGACAACGTGGGTATTCATGCGGGTAACTCCGGAAGGGCGCTCCAAACGGGAGACGAATGCAGATTGGCGACCATGCGCGCATGCAGCATCAACTGTCGCCGAGGCGACATTCAATAAGCTTACCCACATGCAAATGTGCCTTGGCATTGACGGACGGTGCCGTCGCGAAGGACTATCCCCTGCGACTTGGCTTCGGCATCACCCGCTGAGCGGCGGCCACGGTCGGGTAGTGAAATTCACGCATGCCTCCTCCTCCGAATAACGGCCATGGCCCCTCCAGCGGCCACTGGCAGAACTGCGACCTAGCCGCGGCTCTATTTTGAATTCAAAATTCGTATATATCCATCGAAACAGGAATGCAATAATTAATCTTGTACGCGCTCCGGAGACTGCAGTTTTCGAACGACCACGGTCTGTTTATGCCGCAGATGATCGAAGAGGATGTCGGCCAACTCACTCCCAGCCCTGCGGCGAAGAGCATCAAGGATGAGTTCATGCTCTCGAACAGCCGCACTCCAGCGCTCACCGCGGTCATCAAGATTGGCAGCATAACGGAAGCGGCGGATGCGTCCTGACAGGCTGCGATACATGACGGTAAGCGCATCGTTGCCTGCAATGCGGAGGATCGCTTCGTGGATTGCCTGGTTGCACCGGAAATAATTGGAGCGATCCCCACGAAGATAGTAGCCGTACATTTCCTGATGAAGCGCCTCGATCTCCTGCAGATCATCGTCCGTGATCCTCTCGCAGGCCAGTCGTCCCGCAAGCGATTCCAGGCCGCCCATCAAGTCGAACAATTCCCTGATGTCATCTTGGCTCAACGCCCGCATCCTGGCGCCCCGGTTGGGCAAAAGCTCGATCAGCCCCTCACTGGCAAGAACCTTGAGCGCTTCCCTGAGGGGCGTGCGGGAGACCCCAAACTCCTCGCACAGGCGCTTTTCCGGCACCCGTTGGCCGCCAGCAAGATTGCCTTCGACCAGGTAGTCGCGGAGCCGCTCCACAATCCCCGCATGCAATGTCGACGATTCCCGGCCCGTGCCCTCGTCTTGCCTTACCATGACATCTTCCATCAGTCCGTCCATGACCTTCCGCTTCCGACCTCCCTTGTGTAGCCGATTTTTCGACGAATGCGAATTTTCTTCTGCCACATTTTGAATTCATTTTACAGGGAGAGTCTTTCTGTGTATCGGAATTTTTGCATTCAATTCTTTGCAAACAGCAACATCTGAGGAGGAATCCATGACAACTGGCCGCCATTTTCTGCAGATCCCAGGCCCCAGCCCCGTTCCAGAGCGTGTCATGCGCGCCATGGACATGCCAGTCCTCGATCACCGCGGACCCGAGTTCCAGAGGCTAGGCCAGGAAGTCCTCGAAGGCTGCAAGGCGGTCTTCCAGACACGCGGCCCCGTGGTCGTCTATCCGTCCTCAGGCACCGGCGCTTGGGAATCCGCGATCGTCAACACGCTAAATGTCGGCGACAAGGTGCTCATGGTCGAGACAGGCCATTTCGCGACGCTTTGGAAGAATATGGCGACGAAGCTCGGGCTCGAGGTCGAGTTCATTTCCGGCGACTGGCGGCGGGGCGTGAACCCCGAAGCGATCGGCGCTCGTCTCGCCGAAGACAAGGAATTGAAGATCAAGGCAGTCGCGGTCGTCCACAACGAGACGTCGACTGGTGTCACGAGCCGCATCGCCGAGATCCGACGCGCCATCGACGGCGCGAACCACCCCGCACTGCTCCTCGTCGACACGATCTCCTCGCTGGGCTCTGCCGAGTACAAACATGAGGAATGGGGTGTGGACGTTACCGTGAGCTGCTCGCAAAAGGGCCTGATGCTGCCGCCGGGCCTCGGATTCACGGCCATCTCCGAAAAGGCACTTGCCGCCTCGAGGAGCAACAACATGCGCCGCTCCTATTGGGATTGGGAGGAAATGCTGAAGCCAAACGCAACGGGCTTCTTCCCCTACACTCCTGCAACCACACTCCTTTACGGCCTCAAGGAAGCGATCGCCATGCTTCTGGAGGAAGGCCTGTCCAACGTGTTCGATCGCCACAAGCGCCTGGCAGCGGCCACTCGCAGTGCGGTGCAGGCCTGGGGCCTAGAGATCCTGTGTCAGGAGCCGCTTGAATATTCACCCGTCCTGACGGCTGTCGTCATGCCGGAAGGACACGATGCCGACGCCTATCGCAAGGTCGTCCTTGAAAACTTCAACATGTCGCTGGGCGCAGGCCTCAGCAAGCTCGCCGGCAAGGTCTTTCGCATCGGTCATCTCGGCGAATGCAACGAGCTGACGCTCATGGGCGCGCTTTCCGGGGTCGAAATGGGCCTGACGCTTGCCGATGTGCCGCACCAGACTGGCGGCGCTGCGGCTGCTATGCGAGCGCTGCTGGACTCCGCTGCTAGGTGATAAGAAACGCCTCTCTTCCTTCGGGAAGGAGGCGTCGGCACATGGGAAGGTCAGGGGCCGATCCCGACGAGAAGCAGGCGCCGAAGAACCTCGAAAGCTGGTCAATGGAAAACTAAAAGCCCTCGACGAAAACCGCGCCGAATAGAGACGAGCCCTTCTTCTATGCCTAATCACATTGATACGCGCCTTGATGGATTGGAAAAGCCGTGAGCCCCGTGCTTGCTCAATGGTCAATTGCTTTCGTCGGATGAGAAGACATTCGCAGCGTTGGCGGGAGCGGAGAGCCTTCAAAAGGCCATTTGAGGTCAAATCAATTTTTCGTTAGAAGCTGACCGGGGGCCAGTTGTTTGCCGTCACTGCGAGCGCGCGCGACAAAACAGTGAAGTGGGTGGAGCAAATTGACCGAAATTTTGACGCTTAAACTCGAGGCGACGTCGCTCACGACGAGTGAGGTCTCCGAATGGCTTAACGGTGAAAAGCACGACAATTTCTATCGGCCTCTCAGTACCGACAGCCGTGGTCTCTTCTCATTCGGTGTTCATGGCGCTGGCGAGCTGGTGGGCTGGGTGGGATCGACTTCGACGGATCGCGCCTTTTCCGTCACCATCGAGAATGATGACTTCATGTTTTTTCTCGAGCATGGAACCTGCTACGATCTGGCAACAGGCGGCATACGACATGCTATCACGCCCTGCACGGGACTGCTGACGACGGCCGACCGCTATTCCGCGGTGAATATTCACGCAGGCTCTGTTGCGGAGGGATTTTGCGTCCCGAGGAGCGCGGTACACGCGGCCCTAACCAACACCTTCGAGCGGCTGCCACCTATTGATTTCGAATTCGCTCCCCGTCAGGACCTGACAGCGGGACCGGCGGCACATCTTTTCAAACTCATGCGTTTCTTTCGAGATGAGATTTGCGCCGATCAAAATCTCGAGATTTCTCCCATTGCCCTGACCAGCTTCCAAGAGATGTTCTGTCTCCTGATGGTGCAGAATCTGCCCCACACGCTTTCGGACACAGGATCGCCGGTGCAGACAATTGCCCCTCGCCAGCTTCGAAGAGCGCTGGAGTTTGCCAGAGCACATATTGCAATGCCTATCACGATCACGGACATGGCAGCGGCAGCGGGCGTCAGCGTGCGAGCACTTCAGATCAATTTTCGACGATTTTTGGATGTCACTCCAATGGCTTATCTGAGGCAGCTCCGCCTTGATGGCGCGCGTCATGATCTGTTGACCGCCACGCCATGCGCAACGATCAATGAAATCGCGCGCCGCTGGGGGTTTATACATCATGGCCGCTTCTCTCAGGAATATCGTACGGCTTTTGGTGTCCTGCCGAAATACGATCTCGGGCGCAGCTATGAGAAGAATCGGCGTGCGGCGCTATTCGCGGATTCCGATGATGGACAAATCGAAGGCGATGGATCTGCCAGCTAGAGAAACTGAACTCTCTGGGCAATTGCATCGGCTATTTCGGTCGGGCTGAATTCCCACGCATCCAGGTACCCATCAGATCCAGCAACGCTCTCCGCGTCGCCATGGTCAAGGCGAACATGCATGACACGATCATGCGCTCATTATGCATTGTGCATCGAAAAAGACAATCGGAGGGAGTTCGTCAGAAGCACCAACCTGTCCCATCTCTCTGAATGCCTCTATGGCAATGCAGACATAACAGCAATGACGCCCGGATCAGGTCATTGTCCGTGAGAATTATGGCTGATGCCGCTTCTTACTTCGTACGAAAATCATTGCTGCCGCCGCAATCCTGGCGGCCATTTGCGCATGATCGCCGGCGCCCCAGGTCATTCGCCAACAGGGAAGGCAGGTGCCTTGGCATCAGCCTCGATCGTCGAATTTGACCGGCTCGAGCGGACTATGCTGTGCAAACCCAGTTATACCACTGAGCGAAGGTAGTATCCCATTTCCGCATAAAAGTGCGCGGTAGGAAAGGTGGGGATGGGGCATTTAATTAATTGTAGATGTTCATCTTCAATGAAGCCGATGATAGAAAGTGGAGATTGCATCGTGCTCAGATTTTTTAACGGCAAAGCCGCAGCAAATGCGGAAAAAGTTACGAATCTCATCGCCATTAAAGAGCGTAGCGAATTGATGGAGGAGGTTTGTGGTATCGGCCTTTGGCACGCCACCAGCAGGATCAACGACCATCAGGCCGGCGACAATACAGTTGTCTGGTCTGCCGAGGTGCGCCGCCTAGTCGGAGCAGAGACAGAAGCGGAATTCCCCAATCGGCTCGAAGCGTTCTCGGAACGGATTCATCCAGACGACATGTCCAGAGTATTTGGTGACTATGCTGAGCATTTGAAACATCCGACCGGCGATGGAAGGTTCCGAACTACCTACCGAATGAGAGTCAAAGACGGAAGCTATCGGTGGTTCAGAAATACCGGCGGCAGCAGAGTGATTTCCAACGGGCAGATACTCGTAAGCTGTGGCTCGCTGGCCGATGTGCATGATGAAATCATAGCGGCTCAGGACGCCGAGCGCGTCGCCCAAGAGGATCGGCAGACGATTGAGGCCCTAGGTCGCGGCCTTGCTGCCCTTGCTAACGGTGACCTCACGTTCAGGATTATAGATTTACCCGAAAAAACCGGAAAATTGAAGGACGATTTTAACTGCATGGCCGCTAAACTAGAGGCTAGTATCCTTCAGATTGCATCAGCGGTTGAGGAGATCGCTGTTGAAACAGGAGCATTGAAGCATTCAGCGGCGGAACTAAGTGACCGCGCCGAACAGCAAGCCTCGGCAATTCAGGAAACCTCGGCTGCACTCGAGGAAATAACCGCCACCGTAAAGGCCTCCGCAGAGAGTGCCGCCAAAATGGTAGACATTACGATGGATGCCAAAACATGGGTAGAACAATCCGCCGGCGTTGTGGAAGGCGCTATTGGTGCAATGGCCGCGATCCAGGGTTCTTCTGACCAGATTGGCCGGATTATCGGGGTTATCGATGAGATCGCCTTTCAGACTAACCTGCTGGCGCTAAACGCCGGTGTTGAGGCGGCTCGCGCCGGAGATGCAGGCAAGGGCTTTGCTGTCGTCGCTCAGGAGGTTCGGGAACTTGCACAGCGTTCCGCAGCCGCCGCTAAGGAGATCAAATCGCTCGTCAACACTTCCTCACATCAAGTCGCAAAAGGTGTTTCTCTCGTAGGGGAAACCGGCACGGCGCTGACAACTATTGCGGAACGGATCAGTGAAATCTCCAACCATAGCGCCACTTTCGCGGTTACGTCGCGCGAGCAATCGATGGGAATCTCGGAGATTGGCAAAGCCGTCAACAGTATGGACCAGATCACCCAAACAAATGTCGGGATTGCAGCGCAAACGAATAGTGCAACACATTCGATGATGGTCCAGATGAACGGCCTTCGGTGCCTGATAGCACAATTCCGAATACCCTCGGAACGCGATGCCAGTGTTGCCAGAAGGGCAGCGTGAGGGCCGAGAGAAATTCGGAAATTAGCTCAGATGTTTGGTATCAGAAAAATATCGCGTGCTGATCCTATTCTTTCCTCGTAATGGATACCTTGATGACCGACAAGCTTGCGGCGGAAATGGTGGAACTCGACCGCTTCGATCTCGCGATCCTCGAAATTCTTCAGAAGGACAACAAGACACCACAGCGCTCGATCGCAGAGGTCATCGGCCTGTCGGCGCCCGCGGTGCAGCGCCGTATCAAGCGCATGGAGGAAACGGGCACGATCGTCGCCAACGTCGCTGTTGTCGAGCCGTCGCATGTGCGTCACGAGATCACGGTCTTCGTCGAGGTTGAGATGCACAGCGAATTCGGCACCACGCATGACGCGACGAAAAGATCCTTCGCCGAGGCCCCTGAAGTCCAGCAGTGCTACTACGTTACCGGTGAGGTGGATTTCATTCTCCTCGTCGTCGTCCGAACGATGGCGGACTACGAAGCCATGACGAGGCGGTTGTTCTTCACGAATAAGAACGTCAAGCGGTTCCGTAGCTTTGTTGCCATGGACAGGGTGAAGGTCGGATTGAACGTCGGTCTGGATCCCAAGCGCGATCGGAGCTGATGTAGTGGTTTCCTTGACGCCCACTCCGTTTTGTGTGAGCCTCTCCTAGCATAGCTAGTTCCCGTCCATAAACGACAAGGTTCTGATATTGTTATATTATTCTCGCTTTTTCCGCGCGTAAAGCCCGACGGTTTCAGGTACACTTTAGGTTCAAGCGACTGATTCTAAAGGGAAACCCGCAACCGCCGGAGCCGACAATGCGCCGAGAACGCACCGTCCAGGCCAGCATATTCGATCTTTTCGCCGAACATGAGATTGGCCGTGAACTAAAAGCGATGTCGCAGTGGCTGGACGAGCATGGCGAGCTGCTGAGCCGGGTGACACGGGATCTGCGCCGACACGGCATCAAGGAAACCGGCCGCGAGGGCCTGCCAACGGAGGCAGTGCTGCGCTGCGCGCTACTCAAGCAGTATCGTCAGTTGAGCTATCAGGAGCTGGCGTTCCATCTGGAAGACTCCGCCTCGTTCCGGGCTTTTGCCCGGCTGCCGTGGGGGTGGAGCCCGAGTAAGTCGGTCTTGCACAAGACGATCAGCGCAATCCGAGCCGAGAGCTGGGAAGAAATCAATTGGACGCTGCTGTAGGTGATACGCCAGTAGAAGCCATTGCCACCAAGTTACATGATGCGGCCACCGCGCTCGGAATAATCTCGGTAGGCGTCGAGCATTTTCGTGCTCCTGTATTCCGGATAACTTCCGGTAACGACGACCTTGTATTCGGCCAAGGCTTCGGCGCCTTCCGCTTCAAGGTCCTCACCTGCACCTCCTCATCCGGATTGAGAATGATTTTGCCCGAATGTTCGTGAGCCAATCCGGCGGGAGGCCAAGGCGCAATTCGCCGCGTGCCGCTTTCTGGCGCGCGCCCTGATGAAGGCGCTGCTTGATCTGGTGCAGCTCCGCTTCGCTCATGATGCCGGACAAGCCCAGCAATAAGCGATCGTGGTTAGCGCACGGATCTAGAGCCGTTCGCGCGACGAACCCTGAAGCAACTTCACTCGGATTTGGTGACTCTCGGCTTTACCGGCTCACGGTGAACGTCGGCTCGATCGTACCCGCGCCAAATACTTCGCGATCGTCTTGCGTGACAGCCCAGTGCCCGTGCCACCCGAGCCAGTCGCCGGTAGCTCTATTGAACGGCCCGTGTCACTGCCACGGCGGCTCTGGCAACAGGCATGGCTGCGAAAAGGCCTTATCCTGATCTTTCTCGCCATTTTATGGAAGATTGTCCGGGACTTCAGGGAAACGACCCTCTCCTGCCGTCGTTCACAGAAACATTTCACGCCTTCTTCGAAGATATCGGCAATGGGGTTTTACCTGGCCGGGCGGCAAACTCCATCAATATTCCGGTCAAAAGGCTATGTCGCGGGTATCGTTCTGGCATTCGTCCTGACAACAGCTTGCTGTATCCAGCCAACTTGGCTGCGATTTCCTGTCGACGTTGACCTCCATGCTCAATCCTCTCTCTCCTATCGCACTTTTGCCGCTCAACTCTTGTGGTTCGGGCTCGGCCAGGGAAGCCTCATCTTCGTGCTGATCCATTCGGTGCTCTGGCCGCTTGCCCTAAACATGTATACGGGGCTTTCCAGCGTACCGGAGACCCTGCGCATGACGGGCCGCAATTATGGCATGCGCAATTGCGATACGTCTTCCTCATTCTTGTGCCGGCTGCCCTCCCGTCGATCACCGCCGGCCTCAAGATCGGCTGGGACTTCGCGTGGCGCACATTGATTGCCGCGGAACTTGTCTTCGGCGCATCCTCAGGCCGAGGCGGGCTTGGCTGGTACATCTTCCAGAACCGCTACGAGCTGTATACCGACCGGGTGTTCGCGGGTCTGATGACGGTCATCCTGCTCGGCCTCCTCGTCGAGAATGTCTTGTTCCGGCAGTTGGAGCGGCGCACGATCCTGAAGTGGGGCATGACGAGATAGCGTGGTTGGCAAACAATAACGGCACAGAAGAAATGCGTAGTCGGTATCACCGATCATCGGTAGTCCAGATCTGGAGGCCGACGTGCTCGGCCAGGATGTCGAGATCGATTTTTCGCGACGACAAAGAGAGGCTGTTTAACCCAGATCGTTTGGCAAAACTCGAGGCGTTGATGGTCTGGGGCGCGTATCCAGCTTGCTGAAGAATTCGAACACCTGCGATCGCCGTAAAGCGCGATGAATGATAACGGTGCCAGCGTCGCCAACAGCGTAACGCTTATAACTGGACACGAGAACATCCATTTTGCGCACCAGCAGTCCATTTTGCGCATGCAAACCCTCATTCGTCGAGCGAACGGTGGAGTAGGCAAAGCGAAAACAGGATTTCGTTAAATGATTTCAGGCAAATAGATTATCTTGCCTGCTTTACTTTGGACGTCCCGGGAAGCGGCAATTCCTCCGCCGCTCGAATGACTCGATCGGATCATTTCCCAGAGTTCCCACAGACAGGAATTATGACGAGCTCCTGTACTTCATTGCGCGGGAGTATCGGATGAAACCTGCATTCCTTTCCTCCAAAGGCTTCCTCGCCAGAACCTTTGCCTTGTTGCTGCTGTTTACGCGAGACTTTTCGCTCCTTCGTGGAGCGGCGGCGTTTACACACGTTCAGCCCTTAGCCGCCAAATAGGTGCAGCGCGTTGATAGCAGTAACGAGAACCGTCTCAATTCGGAAAATCCGGAGAGTGCATGAGGCAAATAGAAAAATATTAGAAAGGGATAGGCTTCGGCTTGTCGTAGATCGATCGTATGAGTGGAAAGCACGCCAATACAGCTTATCCGGTCCAGAAGCGGTTTGACGTTCTGTCGAACGAACCGTGTGCCGAGGCGCAGAACGCCGACATATTGGTTCGGGCCAATGCCGTCGATAGCAACAAAACGCGCCAGATGTCGTACCTATCCATCGCTAATCTGGCTTCCTGGTCATTCGACGTTGGAACCGGTGACCTTTGGTGGTCCAGCGAACTCGATTGGCTTCTCAATCAGCTTCCAGAGGAGGTTGATCGGCACCAAATGCGGGAGGCTGTAGGTAGAGCGCTGGCGCCCTGGCTACAAGCCATTGCCTTGCGCTCCGCTTCGTCGGACGGCGATCAATGGCAAGACCTAACACTAAAGGTTGACGCACTCAACAGTCCCGGCAAAATCATCCAATTTCAATGCCATGCAGGAGCACGCCACCACCGCTCAATGATCCTCACAGGAATTGCATATGAATACGAACCTGACAGTATAGATCAGCGTGACCGGTTGTTTCGCGAAGCATTCGAATACGGACCATTCGGCGCGGCGCTGATCGATTCACACGGTCGCTATCTGAAAGTGAATGAAGCATTCGCGGAATTGCTGGGTTACAGCCGTGAGGAGCTTTCCGGGCGTTACGCCCATGAACTTACGCCCGCCGACGATATCAGTGTCGACCGCGAGGCCATGCAGGCTCTTCTGCAGGTGGGCAACGGACGCGCGACAATTTCCAAGAAATACTTTCACCGCGGCGGGCATCTGATCGATACTCGGGTCGAGATCGCAATAATCTCGGGAGATATCACAAGACCTGATGAAACCCTCCGCTTTCTCGCCTTCGTCCAGGACCTCACGGAGCTCCGGAAAACGCAAGCCGAGCTAAACGCGTCTCGGCTACGCTCCGAACTTGCGCTCGAAAGCGCCGGAATCGGTATATGGGAATGGAACGGCAAGGAAAATATAGGTTTTTACTCACCCCGCACCTGCGAAATCCTCGACGTTGACCTAAAGGAGCTTTCCTCTGAGGAAAGCTGGTTTGCCCGCATCCATCCGGGGGACCTTCAGAAGTACGTTGACGCCCGTACGCAGCATTTGAACGGCAATACCCCTCAGCAAAAAGCGGAAATCCGTATTCGCCAACGAAATGGTTCATACAAGTGGGTTGAGGATCTCGGCAAAGTCGTCGATCGCGACAAGCATGGTCGGCCGTTGCGTGTGGTGGGGACTCTCCTGGATATTCATGACCGCAAGGTCATGGAAGAAACGTTGGCGCAGCAATCGCGCGAAATCGCTTCCCTCGTAGAACACTCCCCTGATGGGATGATTCGTTATGATTGCGAATTTCGCCGATTGCACGCCAATCCCGCGATGCGCCGCTTTCTAAGTGGAATTGATCCAAAAGAGGTCATCGGCCTGCCTGCTGCCGAAGGCGATATCACGGGCATTCCCGCTGATTATCTTGAGACGCTGCGGTCTGTCCTGAGGACCGGCCAAGAGGCCGAACTGGAGACGAGCTACAAGTCAACCTCGGGATCTGACAACTGGCTGCACGCTCGCTTTACACCGGAAATCAATACCGACGGCAAGGTCTCGACCGTTCTGGTATTGATGCGCGATATTACGGAAGCCGTTTCGCACCGAGAAGACATACAGAAGCTCGCCTATTTCGACGCCCTCACGGGACTTCCCAATCGCGCCCGATTCAACCGCGTGTTTGAAACCATACTTGCCGACGCTGAAGCCAAGAAGGAGCAATTCGCGCTCATCATACTGGATCTCGACAATTTCAAGGACGTGAACGATACACTCGGCCATGCGGCAGGTGATCAGCTCCTCTGCGAGGTCGCCCGGCGTCTCTCGGCCGAGCTGCGGCATTCCGACAATTTTGCCCGCCTTGGCGGCGACGAGTTCGCGATTTTTCTGCAGGATGTCAGACGTCGCCAAAATGTAACAGAAATCACCAATCGGTTGTTAACTGCAATAGCTTGGCCTTTCCATCTCGATGGTCGCAATATCTTAGTGTCCGGTAGTCTGGGGATAGCGTGCTATCCAGACGACGGCGCTTCCCCTAGCGATCTCTTTGCTCACGCGGATGCCGCCCTTTATGAGGCAAAAGCACGAGGCAGGAACAATTTTCAGTACTACGATGAAGCATTTACCGCGCAAGCAAGGCTGCGAGTGAAGCTCGGTAATGCCTTGCACACCGCTTGCGCCAACAAAGAGTTGGAACTCTATTACCAGCCGAAGGTGGACCTCTCGTCCGGCGAGACTATCGGTGCCGAGGCATTACTGCGCTGGTGGCATCCGGAGTTTGGACTCTTGATGCCCAGTTCCTTTATCGCCATCGCTGAGGAAAATGGGACGATCGTTGAGATTGGCGACTGGGTTATTCGAACAGCCGCGCAAACGGCTGTCGACTGGAACTCCAAACGCCGGAAGCCATTGAAAATTGCCGTCAACCTTTCGCCCCGTCAGTTCAAGCAGAACGACCTCTCGAAACAGATTGAACTCGCCCTTACTCAGACTGGGTGCCCAGCGGCATGGTTGGAATGTGAAATCACCGAAAGCCTACTCCTCGATGACGAGCCGAGTGTTCATGCGACTCTGGAAAAGCTGCGGACGATGGGGCTCAGTATTGCCATTGACGATTTTGGAACCGGCCATTCGGCGCTTGCTTATCTCAGTCGTTTTCCCATTGACGTTCTGAAGATTGATCGTTCTTTCGTCGCCCAAATGGCCAAAGATCATCGCAGCAAAGAACTGGTAAAAGCATTCACGTCGATCGCCAATGCGCTTGGAATGACCACTGTGGCCGAAGGCATCGAGACAAGTGGGCAAGCTGTTAGTCTAAACGAATTCGGCTGCGAAATCGGGCAAGGCTATCTGTTCGGCAAGCCGGTTCCGCTCCAAGACTTCGCGAAGTATTTTGAGCACCGTTCACCTACATGATCCGCAAGCTTTGCAAATCCATGTAAAGACTGGCGGCTCGAGGGAGGATCCCATGTCATCGCTCGATGTAAGCTCTTGATTGGAATCGAATGCGCAACCAACGGCTGCCCAGTTTCCGGGCGATGACGCAAGTTGCTGATACCTGATTCTTTGCCACCAAGGTGGAGAATCAAGAAACCCGAGCGAAGGCGAGGTTGCCAGAGCTCTCCGTAGGCGGGTTGCCAAAAATGGGCCGGAGACGATGTCTCACGGCCCAGGCTTTTTCATAGACTGCGGAGGGAGGAGCCGCAATGCGTGGTCAATACGAAGTAAATCCATAATGTGATGGTCTTCTCCGGTTAGCGGAAGCCTTGTCGATCAGTGCAAACCACATCCAGCCCGTGCCGGATTTCGGCGCGACCTTCGACCCCGCGTTTTCGTACGGGATTATCCCTTGAACAAGGCATGGTCTGCTTCCTCAATCTCGACCACATGTTCGACGGGCCCGAAGACAACGCAGACGCCGCATGAGCATCGCTCCCGGCCGCATGACAATTTGGCGACGGGATGAGAGCTTCAGCGATCGCCAAGAAATTCGCGACCAGCCGACAGACTATTATGCGGGTTCGCGGATAACGGCTGAACATTCGAGAAGCCGTCGCCCACGGAAAATTGCAAGAGTACGCTCTACGAAACACTCATATTGGAAGGAAGATGAAATGACCAACCGTGACAAACTGTTCTTACTACGCCCGGGCTTTGAGGATCCGGCTTATCCGGGCCAGCAATTTTATTGCTGGCATTGTGCCCTCTTAGAGGGGGTTCTCGCATCGTTTCCGGATTTGGCACCGCAGCTTGATGTCCAGCGTATCGAATGGCCAAGGCCGAGACAAAGCGTCATCGCCCTTATTGGAGAGCAGAATCAGTCCTTACCCTTGTTGGTGCTGGCGGAAGGAGCGAACTCGCTCCATCAAACAGGAATCTACGACGGACGCGTCTTCATCTCGGAGAAAGACAAGATCCTTGCCGCGCTGTCGGAGCGGCACGGCTTTCCTCTCCCACATCCATGACCTGAGAAAACCAAGTCTTATTTGCTTCTCAAAAGCCGCGGGCATTTGATTATGGCGGATACGCGAGGATATGCCACGGAATACGCTAAAGTAGCTTAATCATCGATCTTGGGTTCCGTCAGGTGATAGACATCCGCATCGTCCTGCAGCTCTCGAAGTCGAGGCGTGACGCAGCTTGCCGTCATCCGTCCAGGCCGGTATTCGATCTCCGAAAGAGCGTCGGCTGTACCCAAACGACATCCTTTCGCTTCAGGTTGATCGGTGCGCGTGTTGTTTTGAGTCTGTCGAGATCTTTTCGCAGCTTTGTCATCTCTCGCTCTTTGAAGCCTGTTCCAACGCCACCGAAGATTAGATTATGGCCACGGTAATCGGCAAGAAGCAGACGCCCAATCCCGCCGAGCGCAACCTGGGACGGTTCATAGCCTACTATGAAAAAGCCATCGCTCTGGATGCATTTGACCTTGACCCCATCGCCGACGCGACCAGAGCGATAAGGCCGCTGGCGATGCTGGATGATGCCTTCCCGTCCATGAGCACACGCTACGGTATCAGCTTGTCGGCCTCGGCATCGATCTCCTCGGAAAATCTCATGACAGCTGAGGTCTCATTGAGGAGACCTTCCAACAGATTCCGGCACTCCGTCAGCTACAACTTCGTCAAGTCATGCCCGTCCAAATAAAGAAGATCGAACGTAAAACACCGCTTCGCTAGCTGCCTCCGAGGGCACGGTGCAGGGCGCCGAAATCCAGCCTTCCCTTTTCATCAAGAACAACGGCCTCGCCGTCGAGGATCATGGTCGTGCCGAAGCTTGCGGACTCGAACGCAACAGCTGGAAAGCGATCCATCCAATCGTGGCCACCGCGCGCAATAATCCTCACCCGATCCGGTTCGACGTGAACGGCCAGGCGATAGCCATCCCATTTTACCTCGTAGAGCCATTCAGGCCCTTTGGGTGGCTTCGGTTTCAAAAGCGCGAGAGCCGGCTCGATCCGGGTGGCCATTGGATCGAGCAGTAACTGCAGTTGATCTGGATCGCGTCGTTTGCGCGGGCGGCTCCGGAGCTGGAGCTCGCTCCGTGCAAGGAGCGGTTTTGATGACTTGCGCAGGGACTTAGTCATAAGGAAGTGCAACAGAGAAAGCTTAATAAGTCGAGTCGTTCCTCATCTCGGAAGCTGGCCTAGTATCCATTGGTTGCCCTGCTTGTTGCCGCATCTGAGGCAGCGACGCCTGGGGGCAAGGGAATTCGAGATAGGTGCCGCTCCCATTTGCTGGCCACATCCCAACGCTGCACCCACACTTCGCGCTCGTACTTCGGGCAATGGCCTCCGAGGGCGTAGCGTTAGCTTCTCGCCAAATACGGTTAGTCCTGCTCAAACGGAAATTGTCGTAAGAAACGTCGGCCATGGAGTGCTTCACACAGGCGAGATTTGGTAGCCCCCTCCCTCGGCCGCACGTCGTACGCGGCCAAATCCGGTCAGGTGACTGCCGGCAATGATCCAGTGTTCGCGAGTGGCTAATTCCAGGGTGGCTTGACGAGTTCGCGCCGCCATCTGGACATCGAGATCGTAAACCAGTCCAATCTCCGGATCATTGGATTGGAGTTCTCCCAGGTGCAAGGTATCTCCCCAGATCAAGAGATTGCTGTTTTCTTCTCCTTGCACCAGATAGCCGGTGTGACCTGGGGTATGCCCTGGCAGGGCGCGTGCCTCAATGCCAGCCAACACAGCGCCTTCCGGAATCCGTCGTACTCTTGGCCCATATATTTGCTGAAGTTGTTCAGCCATATCGAAGCCGCCTCGACGAGCTTCCGGAGTGGCCCGCCAAGCGCACGGATCGGTGAAGAAGGCCAAATCCTTCTCAGGCACGAGCACTTCGGCATGCGGGAAATAAGGCGTCCCCTCGTCAAACAAGCCCAGGACATGATCGTCGTGGATATGGGTCAGCAATACGCGTTGGACCTCTTCCCGAGCGATGCCTGCCTCGCGCATCGCGGTTCGCGCTTGACCAAATGTTGATCCCCAAGAGGTGCCAGCGCCAGCGTCAACAAGAGTAATGCCTTCTGCATTGCGTAGAGCGAAACAGTTTATATCCATTTGAACCGTCGTCTTAGCCCATGCCTCGATCGTGCGCCGCCGTTCAGGCCCCCCACGTGCGTGTGTCAGTACCTCCGATGAGGCTTCAAAAAAGCCATCACGCAAAGGGATGACTTCATATCGCCAGAACTTAAGAACGCTATCTGTCATTGCAATTATTCCTTAAAGACTTATTCATATCAACCGCGTAGAGCGGGCCGCACTTTTACCCCATGCGGGCCGCGACATCGGCGAAGAGGTTTTCAACGTCCGCCCGAAGGTCAGACAGGTCTTCTAGCCCGACACTAATCCGCAGGACTGGGTCAGCACCGGTCCAACCGCAAACCGAACGGTGTTGTTTGACCGGAATCGGCGCCATTAGGCTGCGCGTTCCGCCCCAGGAATTGCCGATTGCAAATGTTTTCAGTATGTCGAGCGCAGGCGGCAAATGTGGTGCTGCGGCCGGCTGAAAGACCACGCTGAATACGCCGCTCGCACCGAGAAAATCGCGTTTCCAAAGCGCGTGACCCGGAAAATCACGTAGCGTCGGATACAGGACTTGGTCAACGATCGGATGCTTTTGGATCCACTCGATTAGCGCTTGCGCGCCGGATGCAGCGTGGCTGAGCCTCACTCCCAAAGTTTCCAGTCCTCGCAGAACTAGCGATGCATCGTCGGGGGAAGCGCCGATGCCCAAGCGCCCGAGTGTGGAGCGAATGGGCGCTATTAAGTTTTCGTTTCCGACCGTCACAGAACCCATCAAAAGATCGGAATGGCCTGAGACGTATTTCGTCAGGGCTTCTGTCACGAAGTCGGCCCCGAGGGTTAGCGGTTTGCAATGGAGAGGCGTCGCCCATGTGTTGTCGCAACCCACCAACGCTCCGTACCGATGTGCGATATCTGCGATCCGGGGCAGATCCTGAATTTCCATGGTCGTTGAACCAGGAGACTCGCACCACACGATCTTTGTGCGCATATCAATTTGGCGTTCCAAATCCTGCGGATTGGAGGCGTCATAGTAACCAACGTCAACGCCAAAGCGCGCAAGGTCGCTGTCGGCGAAATCCCGAATGGGTGGATAAACCGTATCAGCGATAAGAACCTTGTCACCCGATTTCAGAAAAGAAAATATCGCGATCGCGTTGGCAGCTTGGCCCGATGGTAGAAGAAAGGTACGGATACCTTGCTCAAGCGCCGTGAGCTTGGCCTCGAGCGTCCGGGTCGTGGGTGTGCCGTAGAGGCCATAGGCATAACCATCATGTCCGCTCTGCGCACGGCTGGCATAGGCATTGGCGTTCTTGAAAACAATGGTTGAACCGCGATGTACGCCGATGCCCAGTGTTTCGAAACCCGCCGTCTTGACCTTGGGTGTTACGACACATTGCGTGAGATCTTTCATTTGCTTCGTTCCGTTCGATTTTTCCCGAACGTTAGAACACACGTCTTGCCATTCCGTCTAATATCAAGATCAAGAGACATTATTCCCAGTAGTTATATCTCGCGCAGGACAAGGCGATGAACATCAGGCAAATAGAAGTCTTTCACGCGGTCATGACAAACGGCACGGCGTCGCGTGCTGCGCAAATTCTGCGCATTTCGCAGCCTGCTGTCAGCAAAGCGGTTCAGGAGCTTGAGCGTATCGTCGGCTTTGCCCTCTTCCATCGCATCAGCGGACGGATGGTGCCAACGTCAGAGGGGCAACTGTTTTTTCGTGAAGTGCAGGGGGCATTTTCCGGCTTGGTCCATCTTCGGAGTTCGGCGGCGCGAATAAGGGATTTCGGTTCAGGCGAGATACGTGTGGCTAGCCTGTCCGCGCTGAGCACGAATATAGTGCCGAAGGCGCTAAAGGGCTTTCAGACGCGTCATCCGAACGTCGCAGTCACCTTCCAGGTGCACATGTCGTCCCTCGTCAGGGACTTGGTTGCCAGTGGACAGTTCGATGTGGGTTTAGCCGCTGATGAAATCGACGTAACCGGCGTCGACCCCTCGCCTTTTGCACGCCATCGGATGGCGATAGCAATCCCGGCTGGCCATCCGCTTAAATCGCTTGATGTTATCCAACCGGAACATCTTGATGGCCATTCTTTTGTTGCGTTGGCACCCGAAGATACGGTGAGACGGCAGGCCGACATCATTTTCATGAAAGCGGGTGTGGAGCCTAAGGTGGTATTGGAGACACCCTACTCGACGACTATCTGTGCCATGGTTCAAGCTGGTCTCGGCGTCGGAATGGTCAATCCGATGACCGCCGGGCCTTTTCTCGGCAAGGAGCTGGTGCTTCGCCCCTTTGAACCTGGCATCTACTTTCACACGCTTTTGTTGCTGCCGCCGCACCAGAAGCCTCCCCGGATTGTCGGCGATTTCATCGAAGAGCTCATGAATTTTTCGACGTTCGAGGAATGATGTCTTCCAGCGTCCTTGGCATCGGGGTAACCCGCAAGACATCGGTCGTGGCGGCGGCAATGTCCGTAGCAATTGCTGCTCCGTCCATCCTTATGCAGTGCGTCACAATGGCCGCGGCATCCGAGTCCAAGGTGACTTTGGTCGGCGATCAGCTAAAATCGGCCACTCTCGAAGGGTTTGCGAATAGCCTGGAGATCGGCCCGGATTTACATTCAAAGGCACTCGACCGAATATTGCCAGGCGATTGGGCTACATTCGCGCCGGAAGCGCCCCTTTCTTTGAAAGAGGGCAGTGAGCTAAAACTGTGCTCGTTCCTAAAAATGCATATTGAGCACCCAGATCCGCTCTATCCAATCTTCAACGTGGCCACGGGATTGCATGGCAGTCAGCGATCCGAGCTTCGGATCATCGCGGGCACCAAGTTCTATCTGATCGCCAATGTGTTCGACCAAATGCGCGCTCTCGGCTTGGAAGAAGCCGCCGATCCCAAGGCTAACGATGCAATGAACCTCCAACGAGGACTAGCATTGGCACAGAGCATCTCTCAAGGAACGCTTGTTCCGGTCAGCGATGACGTTCTAGCCATGATTAACGTCCAAAATCCATACCGGCCGGCGTTCATGGTCCGATGCCCCAGCGCATCAGACAACGCTGCGAATGTTTCCGAACGCGTCTCGTCAGCAAACGCGGTAAAGAAGAAGATGGAAGAAAGCGCCGCGTTCCTGTCCTATGGCGCAGATGGCACAGTCCCATTCGTATCGAAAATGCAAGGTCTTTGGACGTTGGTCGATGATGCCAATGCCTTACAAGTCTCAAAAATGCGGCTTGAGGAATTATGTCGCGTACGACGTATTGAGGTACGGGCAGAACATGCACCTCTGCCCATTTTGACCTCGCATGCCGTGGATGGCCTATCCGCGGAACAAAGGCCAGTTCCGGCGTCCCAAGATGAATTTGAGTTACGCCTCGCCGGCAATAACGAGCTTATGCGTGTGCCGACCCAGGATCCAATGAAGGATGTCTTGGAAAATCCAACGCGTTTGGAGGTTCCATCGGCCTTGCCAGGAGACATCGTGGCCAATCGACGGCAGCAAGAGGCCGTTCGATGGTATCGCCACGCGGTTTTGTCCTCGGCATTGCCAGTAACTCTGAGCCCTATTGATGAAAACACGTTCGTGGAAAAGCCCATACAGGCCTGGAAGCTGAACGGTGAACTCCCTGACTTAGGACTCTTTGGTTTCGAGCGTTTCTGGCTTCGCTGCCCGGCTTAACCGAGAGGTGGATCAATCTCGTTTAGCATCTTGCGTCGCTTTCATCTTCCCGGTCTTCAATCTCGCCCTGGATATCGTCAATGACCTCGGCCAGAAGTTGGCTGTACCCATCGAGAATATAAGCTAAATCATGGTCAGAGTCGGAGTGGGCCTTCGCTATGCGCGCTGCCACGCGTTGCTCTTCAAGCACAAGGGCATCACGTTTGACGGTCAGTTCGGCGGTGCGCATCAGTCAATGGCCTCTCTATTTTTGGCAGGGTTTCGAGGAAATCGCCATCGCCGCGTTCGATCAGGTCCTGCTTCGCTCGTCGCAGAGCGAATGGCGTTCCCATGCAAAACGTCATTGTGCAGGTTAACCCTCGATCCGATAGACCGCAGCATTATCCTGCTTTTCCCGCAAGCCTTTATAGGACGAATGCCGCAGCTTTCCGTCGTCCGTCCAACCACGATATTCGATCTCGGCGATAAGCGTCGGCTGCACCCATACGGCGCCCTTCCGCTTCAGGGCGACTGTCGGTTTTGACGTCCTCAATGTATCCAGATCCTTACGCAGCTTTATGGCCTCGTGCCGCTTGAACCCGGTCCCTACTCCGCCGACGTAGACAAAGTCATCGCCTTGGCCCGCCGCCAGTAGAAGGCGGCCTATGCCGCCCAGTGCGGCTGTTGATGGTTCGTAGCCGACGATAAAGAAGCTGCCGCTCTGAACACATTTGATCTTGACCCAATCGCCGCGACGATCGGAATGATAGGGCGCGTCCAGCCGCTTCGCGATGATGCCTTCAAGACCATGTTCGCAGGCGGCAAAGAGCACGTCGCCATCGCCTTCGATCTCCTGTGATAGCCGAATAGCGCCAAAGACCTCGACCGGAATGAGGCTCTCAAGCACCTGCCTGCGCTCAGCGAGGACCATGCGCCGGAGACCCATCGAGATAAAGGACATCGAAGGCAAAGAAAATCGCTTCATTTGCACTTCGCTTACCGCCGCGGCCGCCGAGCGCCTGCTGCAAGGCGCCGAAATCGGCGCGGCCCTGTTCATCGAGCACGACGGCTTCGCCATCGAGGATTATCGTGCCGCCAAGCCAGGACGCCGTCTTTGCGATCGAAGGGAACCGATGCGTCCAATCGTGGCCACCTCGAGTGATGATACGAACCCTCGTCGGCTCAATGTGGATGGCGAGGCGATACCCGTCCCATTTGATTTCATAAAGCCAATTGTCACCCTTCGGCGGCTTGGATACGAGCAGCGCGAGGCACGGCTCAACGCGTTCCGGCATCGGATCAAATGGAAGGCGTGGCTGCTCAGGATCGCGCGGCTTGCGCGGCCTGCTGCGAAGTGGCGGCTCGGTCTCGCGAAGAAGCGGGCGAGATGGCTTACGAGGAGCCTTTGTCATACGCGATAGTGCAGCAGACAAAGTAGGGAGAGTCGAGTCATCCTGACGGAGTAGCGAGAGGGCCATCACTTGACGCAGACGGAAATAATCACGACATTTCAGAGATGTCTGATATTCAACCTCCGCGCTGTGATAATTCCGATCCGGATCGGCACCTTTGGTGCCAGTACGCGATGCATCTGTCCTTTGCCGAACTTGTCAGCAAGGCGGTCGACGCCGGTTGGGGCGAGCGGGAGGTTGCGGCAGCCCTCGTCGAGTTGGCCGATCATCACATGCTCGGCCTCATTACATCGGGTGAAATTGACGAACTGCTTGGCGCCATCAAAAAGCGTCCTTGACTCATATTGAAAAAAGAGAACATAATAGGAACACATTGGCGGCGGAATGACCCGCCGTTCACCCTCAATACCCTGCTGATGAGACTCCCTGGCGACAGCGGAGAAGGAAGACGCTTGTCCGATGAGTACCGTAGTCGCCCAAACCGAAGAACCGGAATTTGATCCTGTCGAAGCCGCACTTGCCTTTTGTGGCGGTGACGCCCATGCGACGATTGCCGCCCTGTTGGACGAATTGCAGTTCGTCCGCGGCCAGTTGGCCTTGAGCGAAGCCGGAATGTCGGTTGGCTTTACACGGGGCTGGAAGCCGCGTTTTGAAATCAAAGGAGATACTGATGTTAGAGATCAAGTATGATCCTGAGTGGGATCCGACGCCGAAGGAAGGCGCTTTAACAGTCAGTGATACGGACATCGAGGCCGTAAGTGCTCTGGTAAAATACATTAGCGACGACGCGTTTGATCACTTTCACGGAAGTCGGCTTGAATTCCGTGAAAAGTCTCCGGAGTTTTTGGCTCATATCCAACGTGTCGGAGGTATTGTTGCCGGCTTGCGGCCTAACTCGACTATTGGCCAAGAGGATGTCATTGCCATCTACCTGCTGATGAGGTTCATCGGCTACAAGGTCTTCGATGTGTTCGGAGATCCGCCGGGCCATCGCGGTAAATCGTTTGAGCTTCAGGAGCTTGAACGCCCCGTAGATGCGATGCTCGCGAAGCTCATGAACCCAGGAGCGCCCGACTTCGAGGGCTTCTTCTGGAGGGAACCTTTCCCGCTCGCAGTCGACGAAGTACATCCCGAACTCCTGGAGGAGATCGGCAATCGGCAAGTGCGAATGCTGCAAGTCGATCTTTCTTACCAGAGTGAGGAGTTTTATCTTGGGTCACTCGAAATGGCATTCGATGACGACAGTGGCAAAGTGTGCGGCTTAGTCCGCTTGAACGCCAATGGAAGCGACTTCGTCGCTGGCCCTGCTTGGATCGAGACGAAGGCGGATGTGAATGACGTGATCCAGACTTTTGCCGATGCGATACCGGTAGATGAGTTCTTTGCTCTGATGCAGGGAGAAGACGAGCCCGCACATAAGGTCGCCTGATTGTGCCCGAAACGCATCCCCCCGCTTATCTATCGCCCACGAAGATCGCGCAACTTCCGAAGCTGTCGAGCTTCCAAGACAGACATTATGTTCAGATCAAATGCAGTCGGTGTCGAAGCCAACATCTTTACGAGCCAGCCGACCTCGTGCAGATTTTCGGCGATCTTCCGTTCATGGGAATCGAGGAGAAGTTCCGGTGCAGTCAGTGTGGGAAGAAAGAATATCTCACGTCGAAACTACGATCCGTGAGCGGCGCTGAAGCCGTCGGCATTACTGTCCGCCGCCTTGTCAGGATCAAAACGCTCAGGCGTCCCGTCTGGAAAGATGAAAAGCGATAGTCGATGCATCGACGCCGAGTGTGTCGTAGACACCCCGGAGAATTTTACGATGATGGCTTTTAGGAAGAAGGAGGGAGCGAGATCGTGTGCAATCTGTACAATGTCACGACTAATCAGGAAGCCATCCGACAATTCACCAGGGCGATGATCGACAGCATCGGCAACCTTGAGCCGTCGCTCGACGTCTATCCCGACCGCATGGGGCCAGTCGTTCGAAACACGCCTGCTGGACGCGAAATGGCAATGGTGAGATGGGGATTGCCGAGCTCGCAACAGGCGCTCATGCAGGCTGCCAAAAAACGCGCCGATAAGCTGCAGGCAAAGGGTTCACCGTTTGACTTCGCGCAGCTCCTGAAGATGGAGCCGGACGGCGGCACCACAAACGTCCGGAATACAAACAGCAAGCACTGGACGCGCTGGCTTGGTGTAGAAAACCGGTGCGTCGTGCCTTTCACCCGATTTGCCGAGCCCGACTATGGAAGTCGCGTAGAAGGTGGCCGGGTGCCGAACGCCTGGTTTGCAGCCAATGAAGAACAACCACTCATGTTTTTCGCCGGCATATGGGTGGCGCAATGGCGATCCGTGCGGAAGATCAAGGAAGGAGAAATTTCCGCCGACCTCTACGGCTTCCTGACGACTGACGCCAACAGGGTCGTCGGCGAAATCCACGAAAAGGCGATGCCCGTCATTTTACGGAATGTGGAAGAGATCGAACTTTGGCTGACTGCCTCATGGGAGGAAGCAAAACGGCTGCAGCGTCCAATGCCGGATGATGAGTTGCTGTTGCTTTCGCCAGAGAGCGTCCCCGCATGAGCGATTGGAAACGGAAAGAAGAACGCGTGCCAAGTGATGTTGCGGGTCAGCTGGAGTATGCAGCCGATCGCATTGGAGACGCGTCTCGTGCCGATCTACAGATCATGTTGCGACGTGCGGCGCTTGTGATCCGGAACGCAACACCGATCGGCCTGGATGCTGAAACGGACGATGCTTTGCTCTCGATCGCCGGCGAACTTGGCATGACGCGAAACGATATTGTCCGCCACATCATCAAAGAATGGCTGGAGACGAACGCCTACCTGCCGGTGCGGGAGCTGGATGAGGATGGCGACGTGGATGGCACCGCATGAAGACGTGGGTTGTTTCACGCTGCCTGCCCCTCCTTCTTGCCTACTTTGCCTTCTGGAGCATTGCACTGGGCGGATCTCTTCGGAACGACGGGTATCCCCCATTGCCACTCGCCATGAACGACTTCGACGCGTTCGTGCAGAAACTGGCCATTGAGGCGAACGGAAGCAAGGCTGTGATGGCGGAGAAGCTCCGTGGATTGGGCTTCACCTGTACCCCAGTTTCTAAATCGACGCAGTTTGAATGTGTGAGATTTGGTTGCCAAAGAGGCTTTTGGGGTCGTGGTTCGCTCATCCAGTGGTTGGTGAGCGAAGACCCTTTCAAACCTACGAAGAATGCTGTCTCTGGTACGGCCGTCAACTATTCGTGGGTCGCTCGTTGCCTCCCGCTTGAGGAGACAGAGGAAGCTCAGAAAAGTTTCCTTTCTCGGAACATTCCGGGCCGCTGACCCTAACCTTCCAACTTCATTGGCGAAACGTCGGTCGTCGTTACATTCCTTCTTGCATCCGCCCGTTAGGCCGGAAACCCATGAGGAAATCAATCACCTTTGACGACGACATCTCGCACGGCTTCAGCGTCAGCCTTCCCGACACTCGATAGAAGTTGAAGCTGACGATGTCTCTCCCGCCGGGCCCTTCGGCGAACAACCATGTTCGACGGCCATCAAGCGACCGTGTCGCGGTCGACCCCCATATTCGACCTCGGAAGTTGCCTTCGACGCACCCGTCCGGATGACACGTCAATGCCGCCTCGAAATCTTCGAGGGACCTGTCGGAGACTTGCGTTATGACGCCAGGCATTCTTCGCATATCCCGCAGCCGTCATCATGCATCCACTGACGTGACCGGAGTATGGCCGCAGCAAAGACATAGCGTTGCTCACTCGCCGACCCTATCGCGTCGCTTGGGTGGAAGGATAGCGTTTCGGTCGGCAGGTCGTCCATCTCGAGACTCCAGTCGAGGTCACCAAGGAAATGGGGAACCACTCGAACAGCGGCAAGGCACGCCAACATTCATTTAATTGTCGGCATAGCCGCTGAACAGCAGTCGCGGGTGCCGTCCCCACAGGACCTCCATCCGAGCCGAATTCAACGAGGTCGCCAGGTATTGCAGTCACTGTGCCACGCCGGTTATTGAATCAACGATCGGCCGCTCGCTCTCGTCCTTGCTATCCGACACGTTACGAGCAAGATAAATTTCTCTCGCCAAGATTGTCTGCTATAGACTGCCCCGCCCTGTCGCTGTCACACCATGCCATCCGTGCCAGCGACCGCCCTGTCATTGCCCGCCACGCGGTAGTGACAGGGCAGCCCCCAAAACGTTGAGAATTGATCTCACGTCAGTCATTTGGATATGATTGCACTCTCGGAAGCGAGACCGATGGCCAACGTTGTTAATCGCAACTTCTCTGATGAGGCTTTCGCGATCTCGCGAGCGTGCCTGTCATCAATCCCCGGATGGATTGACGATCTTAAAAGCGTCTTCGGCCGCGAGCTCGCTGGCCTTGACGGTTTCCGAGAAACGAAAGAGCGGCGGCCCGCTTAGCCAGCACCCTCTCCCTCCGAAAATGCGAGGATGAAATCGGCCGCGGCGGCTGATGCTGTTGCAGCTCGAAAGATAGCCCGCTTGTCTTCTTTGAGCATTTTGAGGTAGCCCGCGATGTATTGGGCGTGGTCAGCCCTCGGAACCGGCGCAATATCGAGGCGAGCGCAAAGGAAAGCAGCGGTCATCTCGGCGATGATCTCTTCGAAATTGTAGATGGCGTCGAACTGCCGCTTGTGATCTTCACGGTTGAGCCGGTGAGCCGCGCCCGCCCAATGACCGAGCTCGTGAAAAATTGTGCTGTAAAAAGACTCCTGTGGCGAACTGGTACGCGTTCCTGTGAAGTCGGCAGGAACAGGTATCTGAATGTGATCGTCGGAGGGCAGATAGAAGGCGCGCGAGCCTCCATAGCGGATGTCAGCTCGGGTTTGCGTGATGATATCCTCGACTTGCGCCAGTCGTTCGAAAAGCGTGCGCGGTTCCGGCGCTGCCGGAATTTCATAACCGTCGACCTGATCGACATTAAACACCCAGCTTGCTCGTGCGAAGGGAATCTTACGCCGATCGGCGTCCAGCTCAGCGAGAGTCTCTTCGATCTCGATTTGCCGATAAAAGACAATGGGAGTACCACGTTCACCCTTGCGAACCTGTGCACCGACCTCCTGCCACTGCTTGAAGGTTGCCCAGCCGCGACTTGTGAAACCGCGATTTTGAGCGCCGACCCAAAGAGACAAGACATTGATACCGCGATAGCCATTGCCGGTCACGGCGTTGATTGGCATCTGGAGATTTGGAGCGGAATACCAGGGCATCACGAAATTGCCGGGACCATTCTCGATCGCATTGACGATCGTGCTGGTGATAGTGTCGTAAATGTCGAAGCTCGGTTGCTGTTTCATCTTTTGCTCTCCTTGGGGAACGGTCCCCGTGAGAGCGACGAAGCGCGGGAGACGGCTGGCGCACCCGCAGGGCAGGCTCCGCCTGAGGGCTTGCCCCTTGCGCCTGGTGCCGGCATCTGCGGTAGAAGCGAACTGACATCGGGGCCGTGTCCAGGGAGTGCGAACAGGAGAAAGCGATGCTGAAGAAATTCGACATGGAGCCGGGAACGGGCATCGTTATCGCGACGGTCCTGATCTTAATGCTGTCCGGTGCCCGAGTTCTCAATCAGTGGGACCGTCTGTCGTTTTGGAGAGAACCGGCTCTGATCGCCGCTATCGTCCTTGGCTTGATTTCGGCGATTGCACTGGCCGTCGCTTTCGTGATCCGGCGGCGGCCTCTGCGGGATGTCGACCATGATGGAGTTTACGAGGGTCCGGTTATTGATTTGCAGGCGGAATCGAAGCCTGAGCAGGCGCATTAGCGGCGTTGCGGATATCTCGTAGGATGATGACGTTCGGATCGGGAACATCGGAGAATTGCCATAGGCCAAGGCGCTGTTTCTTTGCGACGTCCTGTGCGACGATATAGGGATCATGGACCGGAGCGCCGTTTGGTGTGACGGCCGCAAAGGCCCAACCGGTCGAAATCAATGCTGTGCCCAGATCGATGCGAGAACCAGCCGCAGATCCAGAAGTGGGCTGAGCGACGCAAATGACGAAGCGTGTCTTGGTCGCGGCCTGCCAAGCCGCAGTGTAGCATTCGGGTTTAAGATCCCTGATAAGAGAGACGAGCATAGCAAGGCTTGCTTCGCCGCAATCAACAGGCGCCCCTGCCCCATTTGTGAAATATGTGCCTCGCAAGCAGGCTTGAACGCCATAGAGGCGGTGCGTCTCCCCTGCATAGGTCCAGGTGTCACCGGTCGTGAAAGAAGCCGTGGCGGGCACCTGAAACCAGGGATTGGGTTTATCCTCGGCCCGTGCCGGCGCGCTGGCGAGGAAAGCTGCGAGAATGCCGGCAGCGAGAAATCCAGGCTTTTTCATTGATACTTGCTCAGATTGAACCAAAAGCGCTGTTTGCCGTCGGTCGTTGTCAGGTCCAGATAGTTGGGCTCAGTCCGGACCTCACGCGGTATGGCGGTCGGTGAAAGGCGTGCATCTGAATTTGATCCCGATTGGGACCCGTACGATGTGGAGGTCCCGAGCGGCCGGGCGCAGAAGGCGCCATCTTTGTCGGCCTTATAAACGATCTTCGAATGGGCGCTGTTGGAGCTTCCATTCCACTCGTTGGCGGCGGTCGCGGCCACAGTCCCATCCGGACAAGGTTTGTATTTTTCATAACCGATCCGGCCCGAGCTGCCGGCTTCCGGGCATTGTGGCCAGGGATGCCCTCGAGCAACCAGGCTGAAAGCCCTTTCGACCGGCGGCACACAGTCGCTGACACTCGTCCAGCCCTCAGGGTTGAGGATGCACAACAAGACCTTGCAGCCGAATTCGTCAGCATAGACCGGCTCGCTCGAGAGAGCCGCCAGGGTCGGCAAAAACGCCACAACGGGTAGAACTCTTGTCATTTTCATTGATCCATCTCAAATTCGCGATTGCAGTTCATCGGATCATTGTATTAATTCGATAGCGCAATTTCTGCAACGACGCAGGATTATTTTAATGGTTCTAATTCGAAAGGCGGTTCTGGCGGTGTGCGCATCCATGGCGGTAAGCCAGGTTGCGGTTGCGCAGGAAGCTTCACCGAAATTCCAGGATCGCGTGACAGCACCTGCTAAGCGCGTCATTAACGCTGCCGTCGACGCCGACGGCCGGGTCGTTCCGGCCTATCAAGTTGAGAGCCAAGACATTCAGCGGGTTGGTGGACCGGATGGCGCGCAAGGCAGTGCGCCCATCCCTGCGACGGCGACTGCTGAGAACCCCTGCCCGGGCATCGCAGCCCTTCCCAAAGAAGACGGCAGGCGGATCGTCGAAACGGTCGCACGACAACAAGGTTTCGATCCGTCGCTTGTCCTTGCGGTCGCTCGCGCAGAAAGTCGCTTCAATTCCGCTGCGCTATCGCCCAAGGGTGCCTATGGGCTTATGCAGCTTTTGCCATCCACTGCGGTGAGCTACGGCGTCAACATCTGCGATCCGGCAGACAATGTGAAAGGCGGAATTGCCTTTCTCCGGGATCTCCATCGCAAATATCCGAACCCGATCTACATGCTCGCCGCCTACAACGCCGGCGAGGTCGCGGTTCTCAAATATAAGGGCGTGCCGCCCTACTCCGAGACTGTCGGCTACGTCGCCAACGTCATCAATGATTTTTACCAATGGCCATCGGTCGGGTCCGAGGATGTGATGCCCGCAGGGGCGATGACCCTCGACCGGACGGGTGGGCAACAGGCTGTGATCGGCGCAGCGGATCATTTAAATGATCCGATATCCCAAACCAATTCTCGTAATGCCGGCACCGCAAAACGTCGCGAAGCGACGCCGCCGGTCTGGCAGGGCGGAATGGTGCAAAACTTTGACTAAGGAGAAGGGTCGATGAACTTGTTAAAGACTATTGCTGCTCGCAGCACGGGTGCGATGCTGCCGCTCATGCTGTTCGCAACGCAGGCGATGGCCGCGGGCGGAACTCTCCAGCCGGTGCAAAGCACGCTTCAGACCTTGGTGGAGACCTTGACCGGCCCGATCGCGACGGCGCTGGCGGTTCTGTTCTGCATCTTCATGGGTTTCATGGCATGGGCGGCCCGCCTCTCATGGTTTGTGGCTGGAAGCTGGATTTTGGGCGTGGTGCTGGTCTTCGGGTCGGCCCAGATCGTCGAATTTTTTCAGTCCGCAGTGGGTACGTGATTGAGATGGCAGATGGTCGGATCGATCCTAACGAACCCAAATTGTTGATCACTCCGCTCGTCAAGGGTTTGACCCGAGCGCCAACGGTACTCGGCATACCCTACGAGCTTGCCGGCTTCATCGGCGTATTGACGGCCGTCGTCTTTCTCGCAACCCACAATCTGTTCATGCTCGCTGCCTGCGTCCCTCTCTATGCGGTCGCCAGGATCGCTATCATGCGCGATCCCATGTTCATCGAGATCATGTTCATCCGCTCAAGAAAGACGCCGCCCCGAAGCACAAGCTTCTGGGGGGCGCGCAGCTATCGGGTGTGACCATGACAATTGCGCGTGCTCTTCGTGACGAATTGAGTTTTGGGGCCGTATCCCGACGGGAAAACCCGGTCTCGGCCCACATCCCTTATTCGCGGCACGTGTCCGACGAGGTGATCAAGACTGAGGACGGCATGTTGATGTCCTTCGTTCACATGAGCGGGCTGTGCTTCGAAACGATCGATATCGCAGAGATCAATTCGCGGCTGCTCGGCCGTAACGATCTCATTCGAGGGCTGGCGAATTCCCGCTACGCGATCTACTCGCACATTGTGCGTCGCGAAGTGAAGCCGGCAATCGAGTCGACCTTCGAAAACAAGTTCTGCCAAGACTTGGACGAGCGCTATACCAGGGCACTGCGCACCCAACGCATGTTTGTGAACGATATCTACCTGACGATTGTCCGGCGAGAGCTGCAGGGCACAGTCGGCGCCGCGGATCTTTTGATACGCAAGCTCTTCGGACGAAGGGCCGCAGACGGCCGCTCTTCCACGGAGGAGCGGGCACTCATCGAACTCACGGATGTGATGAAGGCCGTCCGGGAAAGCCTGCAGGCTTACGGCGCGCGGGTTCTCTCCGTCGTCAAGCGCAACGATGTCTGGCATTCCGAGCCGCTGGAATTCCTCGTGCAACTTGTGAATGGCGGCTCTCCGCGGCCGATGGCGCTGCCTCGCATGAAGCTGTCGGAGGCTTTGGCGACGAAGCGGTTGTTCTTTGGCCCGAATACGTTCGAAATTCGCGGGGCATTCCCCGGTGAAACGCGATACGGCGCCACTATCTCTGTGAGCGAGTATCCCTCCATCACCGGGCCGGGGATGCTCAACCCCATGCTGAAGGTGCCGCACGAGTTCATCGTGACGCAATCCTTCGCGATCATCGACAAGCCCCAGGCGCTGACCCAGATGGAGCGGGTCGGGCGCAAGATCGACATGTCCGATGAAGCCGGCTCGATTGTGGCCGAACAGCTCGGCGAAGCTCGCGATGAACTGCTGTCCTCGGAAGCACTCTACGGGATGCACCATCTGTCGGTGCTATGCCTCGGGAAGAGCATGGACGAGGTGGCGCGCTGCGTGACCGATGTCGGCACAGCGCTGACGGAGGTATCCGCTCTTTGGGTTCGCGAGGATCTGAATTGTGAACCGGCATTCTGGGCCACCCTGCCCGGCAATTTCGCCTATGTGGCGCGCAAGTCGATGATTTCCTCAAAGAACATGGCGGGCTTCTCGGCTTTCCACAATTATCCGAGTGGCCGGCCGAGTGGCGTTCATTGGGGACGCCCGATCAGCGTTCTCGAGACGACATCGCAGACGGCTTACTTCTTCAATTTTCATGTTCGCGACCTCGGCAACTTCACCCTGAATGGCCCCTCGGGATCGGGTAAAACGGTGTTGCTCGGTTTTCTCGCGGCGCAAGCCCAGCGCATTACCCCTCGCCCCAAGCTTGTGATGATCGACAAGGACCGGGGCCTGGATATCTTCGTGCGGTCGCTGGGCGGCCGCTATGAGGTCCTGAAAGCTGGGGAGCCCTCCGGGTTCAATCCGCTGCACCTTGCCGACACGCTACATAACCGGGAATTCCTCTTTCAGCTGTTCAGCTTCATGCTGCGTCGGTCCGACGGACATGAGCACTCGACGCGCGAGGAGCAGGTCATCCGAAACGCGATCGCCCAGGTGGCGAGCGCACCGCCGGAGGGTCGCACCATGGAGGAATTCGCGGAGCTGCTGCGCGGCGCCATGCGCGCCGGCGATGACGATCTCTACTCGCGCCTCCAGACCTGGATCAGGCGCGATCAGCGGGGCTGGCTGTTCAACAACGCGGAAGACTCGTTCTCGATATCGTCCATATTCGGGTTCGATATGACGAGCGTGCTTAGCGATGCCACGACCAGCACGGCAGCACTGCTCTATATCTTCCATCGCATCGAGGAGCTGCTTGACGGGCAACCGGTCATGATCTTCCTCGACGAGGGTTGGAAACTACTCGACAACGAGATTTTCAGCTACTTCATCAAGGACAAGCTGAAGACCATCCGTAAGCTGAATGGCATCATTGGCTTCGGCACGCAGTCTGCGGCGGATATTGTGAAGTCGTCGATCGCCAACACGCTGATCGAGCAGACGCCGACCAATATCTTTTTCCCCAACCCGAAGGCCGATGAGGAATCGCACCGGGCGTTCGGGCTCTCGGATCGCGAAATCAAATGGATCCGCGAAACGCCGCCGGAAGCGCGCAAATTCCTGATCAAGCATGATCAGGACAGCGTCATCGCGCGCTTGAACCTTTCTGCCATGCCCGACGCGATCAAGATCCTGTCCGGTCGAACTTCGACGGTTCAGGAGCTCGACGCGCTGCGCGCCCGTGTGGGCGACGATCCGGACGTTTGGTTGCCGCTCTTTCTCGGGAGGGACCCGGAATGAAAACCATCATGGGCGCCACAGTCGCCCTTCTAACGATATCAGCCGGATCGGCGGCCATGGCGGCCGTATCGGTATCCGACAGCTCGCTCTTGTCGCAGCGAAGCGAGGACAAGAGCGACAAGGTTCAGATCAAGCTAATTCAGGCTGGCACGAAATCCTCAGCGCAAGGGGTCAATTGTTCGCTGACGACCCCGAAAAAGGCCGGAAACGTAAAGAGCCCGACGGGTACGGTCGTTCCGGAAAGCGGCCGCGCATCGCTCGAACAGGCCAATCCGGACATCAAGAGCTCTACCGCGTTCGCCTCGACTGGATCTCAGTCGGGCGCAGGCGGCAGCAGTGCCGGCGATCGGAGCCAGTTGGATATAACCGGCCAGATCGTTGGCGGCATGAATGGCGGCCTGTCGACCGTCGCACCCAATAGCCAAGTCTTTCAGACCATGGGGCAGGATATCGGAACTGACAAAACAGCCATGGAGGCCTTCGACCGCAACAGCGGTATCCGGGCTCAAGGCGGGTTGACCTTCAATGAGGTGATCCAGGCGACGGGCTACTTCGCCCAAGCATTCAACGTTCGAAACATCGGCACGGCAACGATGACGAGCCGCGGAACCTCCGGATTGGTGGTGCCAGCACCGGCGCCTTCTCGTTCCTCAAATGGCGCGGACGGCGCCATAAGCTGCCCGAAGGGTACGAGCGGCGCCGGCACGACCAGCAACCCGTGCTGCTCGTCGGCTGACAACGGATGCACCGTTCCGCGCACGACCGATACCGTGGAGAACGTGTCGCCCATGCTTTCGCAGGTTCAAAACGAGGCGAGCAACGCCCCTGTCACCATGACCACGGACGATCTGACATCCGCAGTCAATCAGCATCAGGCGCAATAGGAGACATGGCTATGCGTAGATTTGCGTTTTCAGCGGCTCTCTTTCTAGGCTTCGCGAGCGTCGCCTTGGCGCAGGTGCCAACGAGAGACGACGCCAATCTGGAGCAGGCGCGCGAGATTGCATCGGCGACGACCCAGATCCTCAGCACCGACCGCAACATCATGAACTATACGCAACAGACGCTGCAGGCCGTCACGGGCGACCGTTCGAGCCAGGCCGGCCAGCTCGCGCACATGGCGCTCGGCAATGGCGGCTTCTCTATGGGCAGTGCGCCGTCTCTTGGTGGCGTGATTTCTGGCGGCTCTCTGTCGTTTGGCGGCCTTGGCAGCGGATCGCAGAGGATCGTTTCAAACCTGATCAATGGCCTGCAGCTTGTGCAATCCATCTCCGGCCTCATCAACGGACAAACGACCCAGATGGATAAAAACTATAACTCCCTCGTCAACGTTGCCGCCACCGTGACGGGTCTGGTCGACTCCTCGCAAAACAGTGTGAAGACCCGTTCGAGTGCTTTCCAATCGGGAGCGCAAAAGATCGGCACAGCGCAGGATATCAAGGGGTCAATCGATCAGAACAGCCAGATCATGGTCCAAACCGGCCTCACCGTGAACGAGTTGATCGGCTCCGTTAACACCGCCACCGCCGCAGCCAATCAGGAAAACATCGATCGGATGAACCTGATGACGCAGGCGACGCGCGCCCTTGATTACAAGTCAGGTCAATGACAGCACGCTTTTTCCTTCTGACCGCCGCCGTCATTGGCGCGGTCGCGATCTCGGGCTGCAGTCACAAGCCGCTCAAAGCCCCATGTGCGCGCGATGAAGGACCGATGCAGCCGATGGCGTTTGCGGCGGTTGAACCAAGAACAGAAGTGGCGAGCCCCTTCGATGCGTGCGGTCCAATGAAGGCGCTGAATAGCGATCCATCTCTGTTACCGGGTGGGATGATCAAATGAACTTCAATATCACGACGCTTCTGCAACAGGTCGACAAGTTCGGCGATAATTACGTATCGCAAGCCTACCAGAACCTCGCGTCGGCTTTGACCGGCGGAGGCACGGTCGGTGTCGCCGACCTGCTGCTGACGCTCTACGTGATATTTTGGGCGGTCAGCATCTGGCAGGGAACCTCGACGGGATCGGGAAAGGAGATGGTTTGGCGCTTGTTCCGGGCCTTCGTCATCTACGCCCTAGCAACGAGCTGGGCGGACTTTCAAAAATATGCCTACACATTCGCAAATGAGACGCCATCCGCGATCGGAAACAGCCTTCTCACCAGCGTGTCGGCCAATGTAACCGGGAACTCGGCCGGATTGAATTCCGTCAATTCCGTACAGACGGCCCTACAAAATATCTGGGATTCGCTGGCCAACTCGACCGCTGCCTTTATCAAGAACCTGGGTGTGTTGAACTTCGGCGGTTATGTGCTCGGGGCACTCATCCTCATCGTTGGCGCACTGCTCATCGGTTATGCGATCTTCCTGATCATCCTGTCGAAGATCTTTCTTTGGCTTCTGCTGGCGCTCGCGCCGGTATTCATCATTCTTATGCTGTTCGGCTACACCACCCGGTTCTTCGCCGGCTGGATGACGGCGATCGTACAGTACATGTGTGTGCAGATACTGGTCTATGCCTTCTGCGCATTCTTCATTTCGATCACGCAGACCTATTTCGACGCTGTCAACCAGTCGAACGCGTCTGCGACAACGACGTTGACCGAGGCGGCACCACTTATCCTGATCTGCCTGGTTGGCGTGCTGTTGCTGTCGCAAATCACGAATGTTGCGGCATCTCTGGCAGGCGGCATTGGCATAGGAACGCCGTTCTTTGGACGGTTCTACAGCCCCGCTTTAGGAGCATTGGGAGCCGGTTCGAACGCGACCATGAGACGCGCCGGGATGAGCACCCGACAGGAACGCCTGGCGGGCCGGGAGCGGGCGCGGGTTGGCGTCTCCCAGAGACGATATGAGAGTTCAGCCGAATATGCGCGGCTTTCTCGAAAGCTGACAGATCCGGCATAGAGGTTTGGGAGCATCAATGAGCGATGTGACGGAAAACGTCGGGGCACCGGCGAAGGAAAAAGAGTCGCCGTTGCCGTACTACCGAGACGCGGCAATTTGGGAAAAAGATATGGCGCGCCGTAATCGCTGGTCGCGATCTCTGGCATGGTGTGTCGCGACAGTCGCCTCGATCATTGCCGTTGCAGCAGTGGCAGCGCTGATCCTGGCCCTGCCGCTCAAGACCTATGAGCCCTATATGGTGGTTGTCGACAAATCGACCGGGTTTGTCGAGGTGAAGCGAGCACTTGCGGACGGTCCTTTGCAACAGGACGAGTCGATGGGAATGTTCGATATCGTCCGCTACGTGAAAGCGCGTGAGACCTATGATCCGAAGGCCCTGAAGGACAATTTCGACCTTGCCCAACTGTTGAGCACCGGCGACGCCTCGCGCGAGCTCGTCGAGCTGTTCAGTCCCGCCAACAAGGTTACCAACCCGGTCGTCCTCTACGGTCGCAACGCGATCGTGGATGTGACGGTGAAGTCGGTGACATTTCCCAATCAGAGAACCGCCTTGGTCCGGTTCATGACGGTAGAAAAGAGCCAGGCGAATACGATCCAGCGGCATTGGGTGTCGTTGATCCGGTTTCGCTACACGGGCGTTCCCGCCAGGAACGAGATCCGCTTTCAGAATCCGCTCGGTTTCCAGGTGCTCGAATATCGGCGTGATCAGGAAACAGCGCCGGCACCGACCTCGGAGAGCCCGAAATGAGGGTCGCCGGCATGCTGACAGCAATCGGGCTTGCCGTCTTCGCGGTTCAGCCGGCGCTTGCGGAGCAAACACCCCGGGCCGGATCTCGTGATAGTCGCATTCGCTTTGTCACCTATCAGAAGGACGACGTGGTGGCGGTGCCCGCGAGCTACGGCGCCTCAACCATGATCGAATTCGGCGATGACGAAAAGATCGAAACGCTCGGCGCTGGCGACGTTCCGGCTTGGAGCATCGAGCCCAATAAGAAGGGCAACGTGCTTTTTGTGAAGCCGATAGAGAAGAACGCCGGCGGGAATCTCAACGTGCTGACGAACAAGCGCAGCTATGTGTTCTTCCTGCAGGGCGAGTTTCGTCCTGTTGCGCAGCAGGTCTATGCGATCAAGTTTCGGTATCCGGAGGAAGTCTCCGACGCTGCCTTGATGGATGAGGCCAAAGCCCGGGCAGCGCAGCCGAACCGGCAGGGCTTCAAAGCGGAAAACGCCAACTCATCCTATGGCTACAAGGGGTCGTCGGCAAATGAGCCACTCGTGATCTATGACGACGGCGTAAAGACCTGGTTCCGCTTCGACCCCGCACGCGAAGTGCCGGCGATCTATGTGGTCGACAGCGAGCGGAACGAGACCTTGGTCAATTACCGGCGCGAGGGAGCCTACATCGTCGTCGACAAGGTCAATTACCAATGGACCCTGCGCAACGGCGATGACGCAACCTGTGTCTTCAATCTTCGACTGAACAATGTGAACGAGCCGACCGGACTTGAACCTTATGAGCCGCAACGTGTCGACGGCGGGACGGTTCGCAAAGTGAGGGGACCCGATGCCATCTCCCAATGAATACAAAGCGCTCGCTGAAGAAGGAACAGTGGTTGCTGCGCCAAAGTTCGGGGCAAGCGCGTTCTTCAAGCTCTTGGTGCCGCTGGGTGCGGTCGCTTTTGCTGGCTGGATGCTCTATGCGGCGACGCGAGCACCAGATAGGCCGCTGTTGACGGCGTCGGACGGTGAGGACTTTCATACGACACAGTTTCCGGCACCTTCGCTCGATACCCCTCGCCCCCAACTTGATAACGGCACCATCAAAATTCCAGCCACTCCGGAGGAGACGCCGGCGGTGCCTCTCCAGCCACCAACGACAATCCAGGCACCGCCTCTCCCGCCGCCATTGCAACCACCAACCACAACGCCTGAGGTCCAGGATGACTCGGAGGCACGACGCCTGGCCGAAGAAGAACGGCGGCGGCAGGAGGAAGAGGAGCGGCAGAAATGGGAGCGCCTGCGCGCCAAGCAGGTCGTCGTCGATAGCGGTGACACGTCTGGCAATGCCTCAACTCTTGGCGGAAATCAGACCGATGCGGCATCGGCCGGAAACGCTGGCGAGGGCGAGGAGGACCCCAACCGACGTTTTTTGGCCAGAGCGAGCCAGAGCGGAACGGATACATCGAAAGCCACGATGAACCCGCGAACGGATGCTTTGGTCGCTCAGGGTACGATGATAAAGGGCGTGCTCGAGACGGCGATAGAGAGCGATCTTGCAGGCATGGTTCGAGCAGTCGTATCGGAGGATGTGTGGTCGTTCGACGGCCGCAGGGTTTTGATCCCCGGTGGTTCCCGCCTTATCGGTGAATACCGCAGTGGCCTGGCAACCGGTCAAACACGGGTGTTTATTGTTTGGACCCGCCTGCTTCGATCGGACGGCGTATCGGTCCAGCTCGGCTCGACCGGCACGGACGATCTCGGCCGGAGCGGTATGCCGGGTGAGGTCGACAACCATTATGTCCAGCGCTTCGGCTCCGCCATTCTTCTGAGCGTCGTAGGTGGCGCCACGCAATTCATTGCCAATCTTGGCAGCGACCAAAATGCGTCGAACACCAATCAGACCTACACCGATCCGACCACTGGTCAAACAGTGACAATCCAGACGCAGCCGAACCAATATATGCAGAACGCCCGCCAGATCGGCGCACAGCAGATTTCGCAAAGCCTCAACAATATTGCGCAGGAGGCGCTTCGCAACTCGATCAACATCCCCCCCACGATCAATGTCGATCAGGGGGCGCGGATTATGGTGTTCGTCCGGCGCGACCTCGATTTTTCGGAGTTTTATCCGGACCCGGTGCGCGAGGCATTGAGGGAGATAAAACTTGAGCGGGCAGCAAAGAACCGTATTTCTAAATAGGGCGCTCGAGCCTCTGCGGCGCTGGCTCGATGACGACAGCGTGGTGGAAATCTGCGTGAACGACCCAGGACGTGTCTGGGTCGAAATTGTCGGCTCGACACATATGGAATGCTTTGATGTGCCGGAGCTTGATCGCGCCGCGATCACCTATCTCATGGAGCGGGTGGCGGCATCGTCGTCACAGTCCGTCAGCGAGGAAAATCCATTGCTTTCGGCCTCCCTCCCGGGCGGAGAACGCTTTCAAGGCGTCCTTCCGCCTGCAACATCGACGGGAGGCGCCTTCGCAATCCGCAAACAGGTGGTGAAGGATATGCGTCTTGAGGATTATCGCGAGAGAGGATCGTTCAAGGCGATTTCCGTTCAAGACCCAGGCGAATTGAGCGACACTGACAACGCCCTTTGTGAATTTCTCGATACCGGCAACATCGAGGAATTCATCCGCTTGGCGGTGCGGGAGCGTTATTCGATCTTGCTGTCGGGCGGCACATCATCGGGCAAGACGACGTTCTTAAACGCAATTTTGCACGAGGTGCCTTCGGACGAACGTATTCTCACCATCGAGGATACAAGAGAGGTCAAGCCACGCCAGCCCAACTATCTGCCGCTGGTCGCATCGAAGGGCGACCAGGGCCTGGCGCGTGTGACCGTCGAAACGCTGCTGCAAGCCGCCATGCGCTTGCGACCCGATCGAATTTTCCTGGGCGAGATCCGCGGGCCTGAGGCCTATTCGTTCTTGAGTGCGGTCAACACAGGCCACCCGGGATCGATCTCGACAATACACGCGGATAGTCCGACCGGTGCGTTCGAGCGGCTAGCCCTCCTCGTCATGCAAGCGGGGCTCGGTCTCAGCAAGGCAGAGATCATTGATTACGTGCGGTCTGTGCTGCCGATTGTCATTCAACAAACGCGCCGGGGCGGCTGGCGCGGGACTTCGGCGATCTGGTTCAACCGCATGACGGAATGGAGAGCCGCCGGAAAGGTTCCCCAGAATGTCTCGCGCATTCGTTCATAGACTTATCGTTGGCATCTTCGGCCTCATCGCCTTTTTCGCGCTGTGGAGCCTAGCTTATGAGTTGGTGACTGCGGCGCGGTGGAATCCGGCCCTTCCCGCGGAAGGCACCTCGAGATGGGCGCTCCTGCGGTACCAGAACACACAGCGCAGCCTTAGCGGTCTCTTGGTTGCCTGGCAGCACTTCAGCGAGCGCTTGGTCTATCCCCCTACCCGGAGCGAGACCATGGTCCGTGGCGCGATCGCTGCCGCGGCCGTCGTTGCGATCGGCGTCGCCATGACCCTCGTAAGCATAATCAACCGCAAGCCGACGCACCTGGGAAATGCGCGTTTCGGCACGATCATGGATGCCGAAAAGAAAAATCTCCTTGCAAAGCAAGGCTTGATCCTCGGCAAGATGGGTGGAGCGACAATCCGCTCGGATGAGCCCTCGCATGTCCTGGTGGTCGGACCGACACGATCGGGCAAGGGGGTGAGCTTTGTAATACCGAACGGATATATGTGGCGAGGCTCGTCCGTCTGGTTTGATCCGAAGCGGGAGAACTTCGAGGCATTCGGCGCGCACCGGCAGGCGCTCGGCGACAAGGTCTTTTTCTTTTCGCCCGGCGAGCGGGACTCGCATCGTTACAATCCGCTGGATTTCATCCGGCGGGATGCGCGTATGCCGACGGACTGCGCCGTGGTCTCCTCGTTCATTATTCCGGAAGCGACGGGAAGCTCGGAGATCTGGGCGCGCGCCGGCCGGCAGCTCCTCACAGCCATGATCGGCTACGTCCTCACGTCGCCCCGCTACGAGGGACAGCGCCATTTGCGGGCTGTCACGATGCTTCTTTCGACGGGCGTGGACTTCCTGCGGGTGCTGACGAATATCCACAATGACGAGGAAGGATATCTACCCCGTTGGGTTCTCCAGGGGCTCAATCAGTTTATTGCGCTGGAAAAGGAAACGCGAAACTCAGCATATTTTAATCTGACAGCCGCCCTCAATCCCTGGACAAATGATCTTGTCGCGGCCGCCACGTCGACGACAGATTTCGATATTTCGAAGTTACGCAAGGATCCGACAGCCCTCTTCATCGGCTGCTCGGTGGCGCAGCTCGACGTGTTTCGGCCGATCATCAAGATCTTGGTGCAGCAAATTCACGACGTGCTGATGGCAGCGTTGCCGGGGCCCGATGAGCCTCATCAGGTGCTGGTCATGATCGACGAATTTCGCCAGCTCGGCAAAATGGACTCTGTGGTCTCCAAACTGACGATCAATGCCGGCTATGGTTTTCGCATGGTCCTGATCCTCCAGGACCTTGCCCAGTTGGACGAGGTGTACGGGAAGGCCACTCGGCAAACGACGGTCTCAGCATGCCAGGTGAAGCTCTTCATCCGGATGAACGATATGGAGACCTCGGAATATGTTTCCGAGATGCTGGGATCGACCACGATCGAGGTTCGCACACCGATCATTCGGGCGGGACAGGGCTTCTTTGGCGCTCGTGATAAGAGCGTGAGCTATCAGGAGCGAAGGCTACAGACGTCGGCCGAACTCCGGCAGATGCCGGCGAAGCAGGCAATCGTGCTCGTGCCGAACGCCCCCGGATTTATGGTGCGGAAGGTCACCTATTATCAGGATGCGCCATACAAGACGACTTATCAGGAATTCCGCGGTCGGCGCCTGAAGGTCCCGCCGCTCTCTACGTGGCAGGATCTCCCCTTACGATCGATGGCGGAGGTCGAGGCAGCGGTTGACAGCAAGCCGGCGGTGCCTTTTGAGCTTGAGGATCCTGAGACGATCGAGGCACCTTCCGCGGGCGGCACCGCTTATGCCGAGGCTATCCCGCCCGGAAGATGGCCGATCCCGTCGAACGGTGCGGCGGCGGAAGGGCTCGAACCAGTCGAATTGAAGCCGAAGGCGAATTGGAATAGTTCGGACGCTTCGCGTAAACTGCCAAACTTAGACCCTCGGCCGATCGTTGAGCCTGAGGCGAGTGCTCCTGAAAGTGAGCTCGCCAGTAATGTTCCAGAATTAAAGCCGAAGGGAATTGATCAGGGCGACGACGGCGCTCCTTGGCCTCTCCCCGGCCTTGGCGGGCGATCGGCTCCGGCAAGCTCATCGGCCCCTGGTACGAATGTTGGGAAAGACAGTATCCTGCAGTTTCAGGTCCGGCCCGAAAACAAGGCGACCTCTATTGCGGCGCTGCTCGCCTCGCTCGATCTGGAAATAGAAAACAGCGCTCGATCCCTTGTGCCGGAAGATGGAGCATCTGTGGCCGCGATCGCAGCACTGCATCAGCAGATCAGCCGTCATGGTGATCGCCGCGATGCCGGCGCAGGGACCGTGTGAGCGTACCTGGAGCAAAATCGGCCTCGACAGCGCGGTACGCCGGTGGTCCTGGACATATGTCAGTCTTCGGGCAAAGCTTCGGGCCATTGCTGCGCGCCGTGCAGGACACGGAGAATGCGGACTGCAGTTTCCGTCACGACATAGGCAGCGATATAAGGCGTGCCGGTAATCACCAACTCGCGTGTCCCGGCAATCCTGCCGGGACGGCCGCTCTCCGGAAAATCCCGCAGACGACGGGCCGCGGCCGCAATCCGTTCGTCGACCGAGGCGGCGGCGGCCGGATTGTCGGCCTCAATATGGGTGAAGATGCCATCGCGATCGGCGAGCGCGAAGGCGGACCAGATGAGCTTCAAGGTTTCAGGTCGGCTGCCTTACGGCGTGCCGCCGCGCGCCGCTCCGCAAAGTGTGCTTCGACCTCATCATCGGGGATATCGGGCCGCGTATCGTTCAGCGCCTCCAGCACCTTGCCCCGGAACCAGGCATCATGCGCCTCGCTGCCAGTCACCAGTTCGAGCGGCAGTGCACCTTCATTGGCGGTCCGGGTGAGCAGGATCCGCACGGCATCGGAAACCGTCAGCCCCATGCTTTCGAGCACGGCGGATGCACGATCCCGAACCGAGGAATCAATGCGGGTTTGAACGAGAGCATTTGCAGCCATGGTCGCCTCCTGTATCGACCCCAAGGTAATGCAATTGAATGACGATTACCATACTTCAATATGCCGCAAGCCTTTCCTTTTTTCGCAGGGCAGGAGAAGATCAAGGAAGAGCTGGCGACTATCGGACTTCGAACGAAACCTCGATCGGGCTGAATAGGATACACCATCTCGACAAGATTCCCCTTATGCGTTAGTCCTAAAACTTCCGGAACGGAAGAGGAACAGCCATGCTCGTCATGCCAAAGAAGCTCGCACCCTATGCAGACCGTGATCTCGATTGCCAGGCAGCCCTCGAGACCACCTTCAATCAGGTCTTACACCTCGCCGAGCAATATGGCTGGACACGGACGGAAGCCGCCGCTGCCCTCCAGGAGCTCGCCTTCGCGCGCCTCGCCACAGATGAGGAAGATCGGCTCACCGCGGTCTCTGTCGAGGTGCAGAGCCGCGCCAAGCACTGAGAAGTAGCTCGGCCTCCTCCGGAAGGTCGATGGCGATCAACTCGGCGTCAAGATCCTAAATGACACCATCGAGCAACAACTGAGTGCCAAGCGGCAAATTGACGGGGAGCATTCAAATTCAATGCATCGGTCAGATTTTCTGCGGTCCGGATTTTTGTGATCCATCCGCACCGGCAACGGGGGTGACGTTGATGCCTCTGCTCAAGCGCTGCGCGTGAGACTGCTCTTCCGACTGGCGAGCTGCCGTTGTGATGGTGACCGTCTCGCCGTTCTGGGGCGGCGGGTTTGGCAAATCGGATGAGCGACCGACAAGGATCTCAGTGCTTGTGCGTGCCATGAAATTTGGCCCCGCCCGGCCGACAAGGGTCAGGGTATAGGTGCGCTCCCCTTCCGAGGTGGCCATATAGTGATCGCGCCAATCGACCGCTCCTTGATGCTGATCAAGGAAACTCTGCGCCTCCCGCAAAGCAGAAACGCGTTGAGGATCTGTGATTTTGCGGATCATCCGCTGAAAGCCGCTCACGCCGCCATGCTCATGGGCGGCTACGCTCGTCCGGAACATTCGTTCTCGCGACACCACATCGAGGCGCAGGGTATGACCCGCCCGCTCGCCCAAGGCGACCATGAAGGCTCGTTGCGTGCGACCATTACCCTCTCGGAACGGATGGACGCTGTTGATTTCGGCGAGGAGCTCGCCAGCCTTCATCGCGAACGTCTCGCGGTCAAGGCCCCGCCAATGATCTTCGGCGGCAAGCTCTGCAAAGACGCGGTTCAGGCGGTCGGGGATGTGGGGTCCGATCGCAAAGTCCTCACCTTCGACCTTGCGCAGGGTTGGTTGATAGGCGAGCTCGCCATCGGCGAGCCGCACACGCTCGTCACGGGTATGGCCGGCCCATTCATAGACGTCCTGGAAGATGTGGTGATGCAGCGCCTTGAGGTGCGCCAGGTCCAGATTGCCACGCGGGCCCGCACCCATGGCGATTTCTACGAGACGGATGGCGATATGCGGGGTTTTCCAAACGTTCAAGCTCGACGCTGGTTGTGGCGCCGAGCTTGTTTTTCAGGGTTTGGCCATCTGGAAGCGTGTAGCCCGGCATATCACCGGGTCTGGTTTGCAAGAAACTGTTTGAGGCGAGGCATCATTTCCGAAACTTCGATCTCACCATTGATGAAAGCTTCGAAGATATGATCAGTCTCTGGATGGCGTCGCTGGCCTTCAAGCAAATTCTCATGATCGACGCGGCGAATAATTTCGCGGCGCCGTTCGATTTCCTCGGCGGAAATCCGGACCGGAGTGGATCGAATACGCGATTTTGCTGCAATTGCCATGGTCAAATCCTCTGCTTTCTCTGTAGCACATCCAGCGCTCCCATGCGAGTGCATGCCGAACGGTGCCCTCGCCCTCCCGGGGCTCCGCTTCGAGAGAAACGAGCCTACGTGAAGCTGAACAACGAGGTGACTATTGCTTTTGCGGCTTCTGTGACTCCGGCTCTTCGCCATCGACGGGGGAGGTGTTGATGCTTCTCGATTGCAGGCGCTGCAGCTCCTCGAGATGTTCGCCCTTGACCATGTTGGGATCAAGCCGTTCGTTCGGATTCTGCGCCAATGCGCGAGCGGCCTCGCCTGCAGCCTGCGCCTCACGCGCTTCCTTTGCGGCGATACTTTCGGCATTGCGAACCATTTCGCGGTCTTGAGCAACCTGTTCAAGCGAAGTCGGATCAGCCGATCCAGCTCGCTCGTCACGAATTTCCTGCTCGACGGCGCGATTGCGGATTTCGCGAGCCCGATCCGCCTCAAGCCGCTCGGCCGCCTCGATCTCCTGAGCGCGGTGAATCAATGCTTCGGCGCGCGGACCGGCAATCTGCTGGGCCTGGTCCTCGCTGATGTGCGTCAGACCACGTTCCTGCATGGATTTGAGATCCGTTCGGATCGCCAGCAGTTCCATGGTGGGACCCGCCCGGCGCAAAAACTCGGCCCTCGTCTGGCCGTTCATCATGGCGGCCGTCTTGGCGACGGTGTCGTTGATCTCTTTCAGGTTTTCGCGCATCTGATCCGCGGTGGCATCTGAACTCATTCGAATACCCTTTCCGTCCCGAATAGCCGTCACGATAGTACCTGAGCGAACGGCTTGCGTCATCCGATTATTGAATTGATTCGCCATCGCGTTGTTTGGCTGAGCTGCAGCGACGGACCGCCAGTCCTGAAGGCCCGCTTGCGTCGCTTGTAGCTGACGTGCCGAAACCGGAATTTTTATGGGGTTGGCCTTGGCATCATTGATGCGCTGGCGGGCCTTCTGAATGACATGCGGGTTTGCCCGTGCATAGGCGCGATCCCGCGCCTCCCTGCCCTGCCGTGGCTTGTCGGCGGCCGAGACGATCGCCTTGTCACGCGGACCATAGCTTTGGGATGACGCGCGATAAGCTGCGGAGGTTGCGACGATTTTCATGCCTTGGGCTCTCGCATGCTGAGCATAAAGGGCGCGCCATTCCCGAAGCTGCGTCGGTCCGGCCCTTAATCGCTGGCCATCTTCACCTTTCACCGCAACGATGGCGTGGGCATGGATATGGCCGCCCTCCTCCGCCATGTCGGCATGCATGCCAAAGGCAAATTTGTGATCTGGGAACTGCTCGTGCAGGAACCCGCGCGCAGCTCGAACCAGGGCTTCCCCGTCTTCCCCGGCCTTCGCCGACAGGATCATGTGCATCGTGTCGCGCGGCTTGTAGGAATTGAGGATCTTGTCCCAGGATTGTGCCGTCTGTCGAACCGCCGCCTCCGACGCGATTGCGGCACCATCGGCGCCATCAGCTGCTCCGTCATGGGTAAGGCGCGAGAGCTGGAACACGACACCGGCCTTGCCGTGACTGGGTTCGCCGAGCGGTTTCACTGAAACCACATCCTCCTGGATTCCAAGCGCTTCAGAGATCCGGGCGGCGATCATCGCCTGGGTCGGCGCCGAAAACTGCCGATCACGTTGGCGGCGATCGGTAAGGTGAAACCGGTGGTTCACCTTCTCGTTCCCGTTTTCACCGCGCACGAAACTATGTCCTGCCATCGTCGCGACGATACGCGCAACGCTTGACCCGTCATCCAGTTTGTCGATGCGGTAGGCAAACCCATGTCCGGAGAAACCAGCCTGAACGGCTTGGGCAAGGCGCTCAGCACTGCCCTCCCCCGCTAGCGAAAGCCGGAATGTGGCGACATCCTCGCTTTCCCGGCGTTTGTCGAAACCCTTTGCCCATTCCTTCATTTCGTCGGCAACAGCCTTCTGCGTTGCCAGCACGCGGGCATCGTGGGTTTCGAGCGTGACGCCCTCCTTCTGGATATACTGTCCGATGGCAGTTGCCCTCGTGACACCATGCCCGTAGGAAATCACCTTGAGAACCGCGGGTTGATATCCGGCCGCCAGCTTGCCGGCCGTCGTCGATAGGGCAGCAGCGCCGGCGACTTGTGGACGTTTCGTTGGTAGCGCGAGACCCACTCGCCCAGCTTTGCCGCGTGGCGGATCGAGCTCTCGGCCTGACGCACTTGGTATCGCTGGTTCTGGTGGCCGGCCTGCTCCAAACCCGCCCTCTCCTTTCCAGCCGCGAACCGTCTTGAACAGCCAATCATCGTCATTTGCAGCAAAGGATAATGCGGCCTGGCGCCGTCGCTTGCGGTTTTCTGCCTCGTAGGCAGCGCTCGCGCGGATCCGATCGGCTATTGCCTGTATTGCCGATTGCTCGAGGTTCATTCGTCCTCACCATCCAGCAGATGCGCGGCCTGGCGAAGTTTCAGGCCATGGGCGATCGTCATCGCGGTCAATTCGGTATCGACCGCTCTCACCCGTTCATCCAAGGCTTCCCAGATCGGCAACGCGGCTTCCATCGGGACGACACGGCCGGAGTGAATGGCATGGAGAAGCTGACTGAGGTTTCGACCGACCATCCGGACCTGCGAGGCCAACGCAGCGAAAGTTCGTGAATTGTCGGCAGTAAGGGCTGGCCCAACATCCAGTGTGGCCCTGATTATGCGCCGCAACGTTTCCGCGCGATCAAGCTGGAACACTTTGGAAGCCTCGTCCAGGAGAGCGCTCGCCTCCGCCCCGACATCGATCCTGGCGCGCTTTCTTCTGTCCTTCTGTTCAGCGGTTCCGACCAAAACTTCCTCACAGTGATGCATGGGTCTCCCGTCGAAGACGGTCCAGGTCGAAGCGAAGCGACGAACTGCTCAGCGATTTGGACCCAAATTGCGTATCTTGTCAACTTAATCAACCCATGAATCATTAACTCATCTCCATCCAACTAGTTGATCTTACATGACTTCATGAGACAATGACTGCATGAGTTCATTGTCTCATTGCTATATTTTATCATTTATTCATCTGGTCATTGATACATTAAATCATTATCATATTTCATCATCGAACCATGCATGTTGTGATCCGCGAAATGCGCAAAGGGAAAGATGAGGGATGGCCGTGGTTGAAAGCGACGAACGACCATTCGTAATCACCATCGGCTCGCCGAAGGGTGGTTGCGGCAAGACAATGACGACGATCCTGCTTGCGGGCGAATTTGCGGCTGGGGATTACAAGGTCCTTGTGATCGACACGGATCCGCAGAGGTCGGCCGCCAACTGGTACGACACCAGCAAGAAAGCCGGCTATCCGCTCAAAAACATCGAGGTCCGGACAGTCACAGAACTTGGTGATCTGGCCAAAACGCTGGAAAAGCCGGGCGATTACCAACTCGTGTTGGTTGACATCCAGGGAACCGCAGCCGCAGCCGTCGGATCGGCTGTTGCATTTGCCGATTTCGTGGTGATCCCAACCAGAGCGCACATGTACGATGTGAACGGAACGATCGGCATGGTCGACCAAGTAAGGCTTGCGGGCGGCAGGAACCGCAAGATTCCCTTCGGCATCTTGCTCAATGCGGTGAACGGGATCGATGCGAGGACGACGGCGTTCAAGCTCGCAATGGACCGCCTGAAAACCACTGGGCTGCAGCTCATGGATAGTTACCTGTCCCTTCGACCGACGTTTCAAGCGATCGCGACCGCGGGCAGCCTTTATGAAACGGATGGCACGAACAAAGCGATCCAGGATGCACGCGATCAGACCAATGCGCTGGCCGCCGAAATCATCAGGCGCATAAGTGAGGAGTCTCCATAATGCCCGATGAAAGGAACAAGGGCGCGGCCGCGAAACAGCCAGAAGCAACGAAGAGCAAGCTTCCGACACTTCCAAAGCGCAGTAGTCCATTTTCCAAACTCGCCGATCTCGATCCGCTATCCTTCGCGAGCCCTCCGAGCTTGGCCGAACAGGCGAAGGTCGATCCTCAGACGGCCGCGTCAGAAAGCGCGCCGGATGGGGAAAAGGTAGACGTGTCGGAAGACCTTGCATCGCCAGCGCCGATCAGAGCGGAAGCAGTGCCGGCCGTGCGCGCCGCTGCCCGAGCGACACGTCCAGGCAAACCCGCAATGACCGAGACACCCGGCGAAGTCATGGTCCTGCAGACGAGTGTTCCATTCGAAATAGCGCTGGCCTTCAAAGCCTTGTGTGCCAGGTCCCGCTCGTCAGTGCGTGAGGAGCTAGCCAAATTGGTGCAGGCGGCCGTCGATAGAGCCAGATGAGGATTAGTTGTAAAAGTGAGGACTCGAGACCCTAACGTAACGGCGCCAGATAACGACTGCTGCGCAGAAAGACAGAATGGTTATGTCCCCTCAGCTGACCAATCACGCGATTCTGCAATTTGTTCCACGAACCATCCTGGTCGAGTCTATCGGAGATCGATCAATGTTCGTGAGCAGGCCGCTTCTCAACCATCGCGAATTTCTCAAATGGTAGCGTCTGAAGGCTTTGCCGATCCTGTACCCGCGAAGATGCTGCACGTCACGATCGCGAAAGGTCTTGGCGACAGGAACTGGCGTCAGCTTCCTCCCAACGAGAATGATCTAACAGTACGCGCTGGTCACCATCGGTTCGTTAGAAATTTTGGTGGCGTGGTGGTGTTAGTTTTCAGCAGCGGGAAACTCGTCCGTCGCCATACTGAATTCCGCCAGGCCGGGATGACTTGGGAACATCCTCACTACCAGCCCCATATCTCTTTCGCGGTTGATAACGGTATCGACTTGTCCACCGTGAAGCCGTTTTTCCGCCGGCTTATTTTCGGCCCTGAACGTTTCGGAGCGATCTCGATCTCAAATTGACTGCTTCGGCGGCGGAGGGCTCCAGGAGTTTCATGGCACAGAACTCGAAAGAGTCAGCGTTTTGTGCAATTGGGCACGATATTCGAGCCTTTGGAAGGGATATCCTTCAATTTGAATTCGATATCCCTTAACACCCTACGCTGATGGCTATGGCACAATTGGCGGCCGATCATTTGCAGCCAGGGAAGGAGCTTCGCCGGCGTTAGCATCACGGTTTCGTCATCGCTGATATCGGCCGGGCAAAGTGCGGTGGCGGCAGCCGATACACTTTCGGGCGACAACAGCGTTTATGGCATCGCCCCGGCTGTGCTGGCTGGGGTCAACGGTTATAAAGCAGTGCAGGCGCTGACGCGCGACAAGGAAGGTAACTTCAAGGGCAATGTCGCCTCGGTCTCGATCACCGCCGGCTATTCCTTTACCGAAAGCTCTGAGCAGCAGACCATCTCGATCCCGGTTCCACCGACCATCCGCTGCAGCTCCGTGACGATTGCCGCCGTTAGACATTGGAGGGGAGTTTGCATTCCGCGAATGCTCTCTTTGTCGTCGTCCTTGCTCAATTCTAGCCCTTGAGAATATGGCCCGTCGCCTTTGGATCCGGAGTGAGCTCCCTTTGCCGAACGTAGAACTCGGCTCGCGAGCGAACGGCGGCATTTCTGTCGGCAGCCAGTTTTAGCGCTACTTGGTCCATCTCCGGCGAAGCGGAATGCCGCAACGCAATCAAAGTATCACATGCCACTTTCCGGACGTGCGCCGCCTTGTCCTCAGCGGCCATTTTCAGCAGTGACTCGGAATCGACAATGCATTCGAGGGGGCGTGATCCAAACTCGGGTATGTATTGGCAGCGTCCATAGATCTTGTCGACCTTTTGGAGCGTGTGTCCGACGAGCCATGTTGCCTTTCCGCTGAGGAGCGTTTCCATGGCGGCGGCGCGCACGGACGGCAAAGCGGCGGAACGCGCCAATTCTTCCAAGTAGCGATCAAATTCAGGCCGCCGCAAAAGCTGTCGCAACGTCCGTGCCACTCTCCCCGAGCGGATGGTCAGGAATTCGGCTCTGAGCGCAGCGATAACGTCGGGTCGATAAATGGTGTCAGTGAGCAGAGATCGGCTTTCCGTGCTCAGGCGTCCCAAGACGTCCAGCTGCTCAAGCAGGAAGAAGCTGCTTTCGGCAACGATGCCGGCGTCCGTCTTCTGAAATGCTCTCGCAGCATAGTTCGATGCGGCCTGGCCAACAATGGTAACCCAATCATTCATCCGGTAGACGATCGCTGCAAATTCAAACGGCGAATTGGGGATATCTGGCAAACTCTCAAGGGCGGCCTGACGAATATAGCCGTCGCCATGAAAAAGCATCAGCCATCCAAGTCGAGGGCAGGCTCTCAACTGACCGAACACGTTCGAGGATTGACCTGAATAAAAGGCATAAAGCCCGCCGATCCGGCGAATTTCATCGCTCGCCCGCGGTACTGCGAAAGCGTCCATTTGGGCTAGGCCGTCACGGAAGCAAGTTATCCGATCATTGAGTCCAAAATCGCCACGTCCCAGGTCGTGTACGGCGCTCTGAGCTTCCGGCGGCACCAGCGAACGCTTTCGATGAGTGTAACCATCGGGATAGTCAGTGAGATTTGCCGAAGTGTCACGATAGTCAACAAGCTTTGCCATAGTCGTCTCCATAAGCGAGAACGACTCGCACGCTCGAGCAGCACGGTCAATCTGCTGCAGTACTCTGCCATCCCATGCGCACGCGAATCTTACCAAATGCGAGCAAAGTCGCGTTGCTCATGCTACGGTTGTCTGCTATAGACTTGCCGCCCTATCATTGCCCGCCACGCGGTGGTGACAGGGCAGCATCCACAAAGCATTGAGCGTTGATATCATTTTGGCGATCTAGATCTCATTCTTGCTGGAAAGTGAGATTGATGGCCAACGTCTTTTGCAACGCTTCGTGGACGAGATCGAGTCCAACGAGGACGAGGTCAAGGAGCGCAATGAACAGAAGTCGGCCGTCTACAAAGAGGCGAAAACGAGGAATTGCGACGCGAAGGCAATGAAACAAGTCATCGCGATCCAACGCCGACGCCGACAAGATGGCGGCCCGGAAGGGCTCGATGAGCATGATCGCAAGGTCAGCGAACATCTCGATCAAATGCGTGAGCATTTGTCGAAGAGGCTCACTCCGGCCGCTTAACGCGCCGTCCGCGGCGCTGCGGCTGGAAAACCTTCTTCAGAGAAATTCACGTGAGGCAGGCCGGGTATTTGGGTCACTGTGCACCGGTCTGTTTGAGGACACGGGCACGAGTGCGCTAAGCACCCAAGCACCTTGTTCTATTCTGCTGGCGCCCCTTCCAGCAGGCCGTCGAACACTTCCAGAAGCGCATTGGTGATCGCCTGGCCGAGTGCGTTACCGGCCACACGAACGTCTTCGTCGCCGCCATCTCGGGCCGCCTTGGCAAGGTCGAACCCTTGCTCGCCGACAATCTGCTTGGCCATTTCGATAGCCCAGAGGCCGAATTCACCGCGATTGTCTATCTCGATCGTGTCTTCCATGGGAACGTCCTGTTTCTGGCTCGGCGTGGCTTTTATACGCTGAGCTATCCGATGGCTAGCATTGCCGAGGATTGCCGATGGCACGGCGACGGCAAGAGTGCCGGATCCATCAGCAGCGTGAATCGAACGCAGTCAATCGATTCAAAAGTGTCGTTGGACGAATACGGGCAGTGCGACGATGCTTCACCCATGGCTCTTTACCCATATCAGCTCTATTGCCAACACATCGACACGGCCAGAAACATGGCCCGCTATTATTTGCTCTCCATTCAGCCGACGCTGTTTGGCGAAATGGCCGTCACGCGCGCCTGGGGACGGATCGGAAAGCGTGGCGGTGAAAAGAGTGAAATGTTCCCGACGGAGCGCGAAGCGGCAAAGCACTTTCTGGAATTGGCGCGTAGAAAGCGTGCCAAAGGCTATCGACCCGTCGGAACTTGTGGAAATGGCGGTGTTCAGCACCCTTCGAGCGACAACAGCAGGTGACAATAAGCAGCTCGAATGAAAACTATCCCCCGTGTCAAAAAAAAGGGGAGCCGTCATGACCACGACTAACGAAATCGCCGACAAGATTGCCGCTGACCACAACCTCACCAAGGCTCAGAGCAAGGCGGTCGTCGAGGCTGTATTCGCATCCATCACTGCCGCAGCAACCTCTGGCGCCGAGACGGCTATAGCGGGATTCGGCAAATTTAAGATCAGTGCGACGTGATAGTCGCCTAAGTAATTGTTTGTACAGGAGTTATATTCTGGGACAAACCTGATGTTCCGTCATCAGTAGCCTACCGGCACATGCGGGACTGGTAACGGTCCGGTGTGAAGCTGCCGGGACAATGTAGCCGGGCTTTCGGGCCATGCCGAGACCGTGAGGCGTAGGTATCTTCTGCGAGCATCAGCGCGGATGGGGCGCTAGGCTGGGTGGTATCGATCAATGGAAATGAACTGCTGATAAACGTCGTGAAATTTGACAAGCCAAAGATGCTGACAGGCTTGGACCAAAAGGTGCGCGGTCGGATGTCTCCCTTGATGTTGGAGGCACACGGACAACAGGACCGCCGGCGGATAATCACGACTGAAGCAGAGGCCTCACACGTCTCACTTTTTTCCCAGTGGATCGATCTATCGCATTTTAGCTTATTGCGACAAATGGAGTCGCATGGCCTTTTCGGCCAATGCTCTTTGAGCGAAAGCCGAACGTTCCTCCCGGTGGCCCAACGCTTGCTCTGGAACTCGGATGCGTCGGAGTTTCTTGGAGCCTCGCATCGGTGATCGCTTTGTGGTTCAGGCAGCCGCTAATGCCCGATGAAAGATACTTCGGTTAAGAAGGGCCAGCCGCTGTTTTGCTCGCGAACCACTGCGTTCTCGATCTGCAAGCTTTCCGGTGCGGACTTCGGCCTGTCCAGCTCTGGCCGTGGACCGGTCTCCAAGCCAGGCAAGACCTTCGGTGACAGCGTATCGGCATGCAATGGCGGTTTGCGAATACCCAGTCGATGGGCGAATGGTGGTCGCCGGGGCCGCAGGTCCCCCAGCTCAATTCTCTGTGTCGGTCTCTGCGGCCGCTAAAAAAATCAGACTCTGCAGAAAACGGACTTTTTCAATTCACGATTCGCTGTTTGCCGCTTGCCCGCGAGCTCATGTGAGGCCATTCTTAGATCGGATCCTGGCGGCGCGGTAAGACGAGAGGCCTGCAACGCTCAATCTCGACCTCACAGTACTTGACGTGGCGCCTTTGCTCGACTGATCCCCGAGCGAGGAGGTTGTCCATGTCCCCACCCTATGTCGACCATCCGCTACAACCGGGCGACCGGGTCCCGAACGTTGAGTTCGATGCGATCTCGCGCGAAGGGAAGATCGCACTTGACGATTTTCGTGGCCGCAGCCCATTGTTGATCGGTTTGTTTCGAGGCTTGCATTGCCCGTTCTGCCGGCGCCACGTCGCGGCCATGGCATATCTCAACCCGATACTGCGTGAGAAAGGCGTCCAATCCCTGGCGGTGGTAAACACCCCGGTCGAACGCGCGCGGCTCTATTTCCGTTACCATCCGATACCCGATCTTCTTGCTGCTTCCGACCCGGCACGGGCTTCGCATCAAGCGTTCGGCTTACGCGAGGTCGGGATCGACATGGTCATGGCGATACGGATCGATCTTCCGGGCGAATTGCCCGAGCCTATGGGCGTGATGGCAATGGACGAATTTCTTAACGAAAAGGAAGGATATCAAATTACGGAAGCCGATGAGCAGATGATGACTGCCGACCACGGGCAGCTTGTCGGTCAGTTCCTAATAGACCGGGAGGGCATCGTGCGCTGGAGCTTCACTGAAGTTCTGGATGCTGGGCTCCAGACATTCAAGGCACCGAATTCCCAGGAATTGATGTCGGTCGCTTCGCAAGTCGCACTTTAACAGCGATATGCGCCACCGTTGTGCGCCAAACGGTCGACAGCGTAGCGCTCGAGCAAGCCCCCTGCGTGCTCTTCTTTGAGAGAGGGCGCGGCCTCTAGTGAACCGCGCCCTTGCGAGGGCGTTCCTCGGCATCCTTTTGGAATTTCTTTGGCAGTCCGTCTGTGCGGTGCTTCTAACGACATCCATAGCGGCGTAAGCCGCTTCGCTCATGACTTCGCTTGCGATGTTCAGGGCGCGTTTCCCCGCACGTGCGCTTTTCCCGGCGCTGTCGGCGATATCGCCGCGTTTGGCAACAAGCACCGAGGCTGCAGCGCCGGCGGCGGCTGTCAACGCTTTCGCCAGTACGCCTCTGCCAATTTCGCTGGCTAGGAGCGTCTAAACGACATTCGATTTCCGGATCGCTCTCGGCACTTTGTAGCCAGCAATTTTATTGGGGATCTTGTTCTTTTCCATATCAGCCTCCTGCCCTTCAAAACTCTGGCTTCTTCGGTTAGTTCCGCAAGGACGACGGCTCCTAACGCGCCATAATGCTCGGTATGGTCTAGTTTCGCTAACGACCTCGCGGCACTTCGCCCTTTGTACGACTGCATGGCGCCGGGTGTATTATGTTTTCATGGGCGCTCCTGCTGAACCGGAATGCGAAATGACCATAGACATATGTGCGGTGGTGAAGTCCTCATCGCCCGGCAACGCGTGCTCATCGAGCGCCTCACAAGCTCGGGCTGATCGACCGTCGAAGCGAAATGTCATCCGAACGTCTTCCGAAGCATTCAAGCGGAGCTCTGCTGCAACTTGCGAGACTGAAAAGGTAGATCACCAATACCCCACTACCCTCATATTATACGACGTCTGCCAAAGAGCCTGAGTTGGTCATCCTAGGGTGTTGCAGCGTCAGTTCGCCTCCTGACGGAACCGCCCTTCGGCTGATTTGCCAGAGGGATCAAAACAGCGTAACGTTAAAATCGGCGCGGCGACTGGGATATCCAGATCCGTTTGCCTCTGGAACGCACATTGATGTTGCTCTCCAACTCACTCACTCTCGAAGACGAAGAAATCGATCTCGTTACGACCGTTGTTAAACTCTGGTGCGAAAAGAACCACATTGACCTCGACAGCGATTGTGGGAAGTCTGCAATGGCCGCTGCGGTTAACCGCGTGATCGCCGGTGAGAAAACGCCTGAGGCGCTTTACGAAGCGATTACGATCCAAATGCACATCGAGCAGTACAAAAATCCACTCATCTGAATTCACGAAATCGGTCGGATGGAGCACGCCACCGCGGCAGCGCCTCTGGCCAGCTGATTGTCCTTCCAAGGCGCAAAGGGAGTGGGAGGGCTCGTGGGGAAAGAATGCCCGAGAAAAAGAAAGAAATTTTCGCAGGTCTTTTCCAGGCGTGTGGCTGCACCGCCGCCAGCCCTTTACGGGAAACTTGAGTTACTTCTGGCGGCAGTTGCTGCCGAAGCCAGTTAGGCGTCGACATTACGGGAAGCGGGAGCGTTGTTTCCCTGAGTAATTCAACATTTTCGGCCTGCTGTTGTTCCATGAATATACTCGAAAAATTCTTATGGACCTGCCTGTGGCTGCAAACGATTCCGCGCTTTCTTACCCGGTCTTTTGTTTCTCCATTTCCGGGCAATCTCTAAACCGCCGGTGTGCTGGTCGGTTCAGAAAGAACCTTGTGTCGTCTCGCCGCCATCATCGTTTACCCGACAGGACACGCCGGAGCGTGAAGCGCACATCCGGGCACCGGCGCAACGATCAAAGTCGCCGCTGCAAAGAAGCTGACTTTCCAGCCGGCCAAAGCGCTGGAATTGCGCTTAAATGACAACGGAAGAGCCTTGCGCGATGATCAACGCAGGTCATTTCTGCTCCATCCATTATTAACGCCGTCCAAAATATTTTGATCAGGAAGAGGCAGGTTCGCGCTCTCATGCCAGCCCTCGACCGACAATGCTACAAATGGTACTTTAGGACAACGGAATACAAAGAGGATGTAAGGTTCATGGCAAAGCGAGAAGTGTTCCATTCCTCGCCTTCAAAGGAAGGCTGGAAGGTCACGTCAGGCGGAAAAACCATCTCCACCCACATGACTCAAGCCGAAGCGGAAAGCGCCGCAACCGCTGCCGGCCGCGCTGCTCACAACAATGGTGCGCTGGCTCAAGCCATTTTGCACAAAAGTGACGGGACAATCCGTGAAGAGCGAACCTACGGCGACGATCCGCGGAAAACGCCCGGCTAATTCTTCTAATTCTTGTCCCTTGTTGTTCGAAAGCGGACTTTCACGACAGCTTTTCAAGTGAGTGAGCCGGGGCATGAGGTGTATACGCACCATAGGTGGATACGAGTTAAATGCATTATGATGTCGGGTAGCCGCCCTACCCCAGATCCCAGCCGCGTGCTGCAGATTTCGTGTAATTGCCCTGGCGCTTCTCCATTCAAATCTTACCAAAGCTTCGCTCGCAGTCGGCGCAAAATTCGCGCGCTCGAACGTCAACTCCAAAGCAGCACCGGCTCGTGTGCCGCTGATGACGAATGGCAATCAGATGGCCAGCAGCAGCCATAGACATGGAACATTCCTCCGCGAGACCGGTTAGTTGTCATTCAACCCGGAGGATGCGCAATGTACCACCACGTCAAGAAGCTCATGTATACTGTTCGGGTTGACGAACCTGATACGAAATTTGGCAACATGCTGCTTGAGCAGTTCGGTGGCGCGAACGGCGAACTTGCGGCAGCCATGCAATATTCTATTCAAGGTCTGAACTGCGAGGATCCCGGACGCAAGGACCTCCTGATGGATATCGGGACGGAAGAGCTCAGTCATCTCGAGATCGTTGGCACTCTTGCGAGGATGCATCTCAGGCCGTTGAAGTCGGTCAGAGAAGAGGCGGAGGCCGACCCGTTGATCGCCATCGCAGGCGGCGGTGGCGTTAATCTCTTTAATTCGATGGGAAATCCGTGGACCGCCGACTATCTTAAAATCACCGGTGAGTTGGATGTGGATCTGCGCAGCAATATCGCTGCGGAAGCACGCGCGAAGATTGTCTACGAACGGTTGATCAATTTCTGTCGCGATCCGGGCACGAAGGATGCCCTGCAGTTCCTCATGACAAGAGAGATTACCCACATGCGTGCTTTTGCCCTGGCTCTTGAAAGCATGGGCAAGCCGCCTCTAAGCGTCGGCAGGATTGCGCCGACTGCGGGCCTCGTCGATCAGTTCTTCAACGACTCGACAGGTGAAGGGGATCTCGGTGAAGTTGACACCCGCGGTCCATGGAACGAAGGAGAACCTTGGGAGTTCGTGGAAGCGCCGGCCTTCCAGGGTCTCAGGGGAGCCGAGAACACAGGAACGGCGATCCTCACCCAAAGCGCTCCGCCGGAAGGATCGGAAGCGATTCAGGAAGTCCTCGTGGATGAGCTGCGCGACCTGCTGCATGCGGAAAAGCAGCTCTTGAAGGCGCTTCCCAAGATGCAGAAAGCCGCCCGCGCGCAGCAGCTCCAGACCTTGCTGCGCAACCATCTTGCTGAGACGGAGGCACAAGTCGAGCGTCTGAACGAATGTCTGCGCATTCTTGGCTCGGCAGCTCGCGCCAAGCCATGCAAGGGCATGGCCGGCCTGGTAGAGGAAGGCGACGAAGTGATGACGGAAGGCAAGAACAAGGAAGACGCTCCCGCAGATCTGGCATTAATCGGAGCGGCGTTGCGGGTCGAGCACTACGAGATTGCCGCTTACACCACTGCTCGCAATCTGGCACTCCAACTTGCGCAGCCCGCGGTCGCTCATCTGCTGGCACTATCATTGGGTGAAGAAGAGAATGCGGGACAGTTGCTGGATCAGGTTGCCCAACCTTTAATGTCCGCGGCGAGAATGCCACGTAGTGTCGTCTGACAGTCTAGCGGTAAAAGGTGACATCGTCGTGCTCAGCTCGCGGAAGCTGGCTCTTCCGGTCTTATTGATCCGTCCCGGAATGACGTCGCGGTCATTTGCGTGTCGTGAAATCCTATTTCCAGATCGTCTGACAGGCCTTTCAGCCTCGATCAAACGTCCAATGGGCGGTTCCGGACAGCGCAAGCCCTTTGGACTGAATGTCAGGCCCGTTTGACTGGATCGGGCGTATATCTTCCGCCGCGCAACGCGGGCAAACCTTCCATGTTTAAGCGGCACATCCACTCGGCTGTTCTGCCGCTCTTCTCGTAAAATCTCGATCACTGCCAGAAAGTATTTGATTATTGTCCGCGCCGAAATGGGTATGGAGCATGAAAGTGCCAAAGAAAGTTCGTTGGCGTCAGATTATCCACTTCTACAAGCAGGGTATCGCGTAGCCTGCGGTTCCAGGATGCAGCGCCAGTTATGGGATTGACGATCGGACGCTCGCTCTCGTCCTTGGCACCAGGCCGCCGCACTATCGGCGGAGGAAGAGATTCCGCGTCGGAAGGTTCCGGTTTCTCAGGTAACTGCTATGCCTTTTGGGCGGCCTTGCTCGGGCGTGGCATTCATGTGGTTCGTACCCATTGTGGTGCTCCTTCCCAGCAAAACCCGGACAGAAAAGAAGGGTTCCCCGAGCCAACACGCCTCGGTGCAGGATCAGACATCTCTAGGAGCCGACCGACCTTATTGAAGTTTTAGACCATCTTTCACTTATATGGATCAAGCAGGGGTTCCGGTGCTTCGGTGTGGCAAAAAAACAATACCTGACCTCGGCCTGCAATCCGGTAGCCGCCCTGGAGTTGTCGGCATTGTCGTCCACACGGGGGCTGTCCTATAGCCGCTCTAGAGGGTTCGCCTTCCAGGCCCCGCATTCCGGCAATCGCACCGGTTTGGCTAGTTTCGCCAGCGTCTCGGGTTTGGCGCACGCGGGGAAGCCAGCGAGCGGCATCGTCTCTATGAACCGACTACGCTCGATCGTGCTTAGGCCGGGTTCATTGATCATGCTCTCTACTGTCAGGTTCGGGTGCTGCTTGAGAGCTTCTGTAACCGAGGCAGTGGCCTCATTGGTGCGACCCAGGGCCGCCAGGGAGCTGCTGCGGACCACCCAGGTCCACTTTTGGTAGTTGTTAGGCGTCATGCGCTCCAGCATCTTCACCGCGTCCTCATACCGGCCGGCCATAAAATAGGCAGGTGCGAAGAAGTTGGATGCCCACATTGGGTAGTTCGGGTCCAGCCTCATTACCTGGTCGACCATTTGGGCGCCGCGTTCGGGTTCACCGAAGCGTGCTGCAAAGCCGGTATAGAAAGTCAGGATTTCAGACGAACCTGGAGCTAGACGAAGGGCCGTGTCCAGCTCAGACTTGGCCCGCCCCATGTCGCCCTTATTCGCAAGGCTCATACCAAACACCGCATGCGCTTCAGCGTCGCTCGGATCAAGCCGCACCGCGCGTTCTGCCACATCGGCGGCCGCCTCGCGGTTGCTCTCAGGATTGACGCCAAACACACTCATTAGATCATGAGCATGGTAAAGTTCTACCCAGGCCCTTGCCAGGCCCGGGTCCAACTCGACGGCGCGGTTGAGAAACGTGATGGCCTCCTCGTCATCTGCTTTCGTGAGCTTTTCAATCTTCTCAGACCCCAGCAGATAGTAATCATAGGCATTTAGGTTTTCAGGGCGTTTGCGTTTGGCTGCAGCCCGCCCGGCCTCTTGAATCAGTCCCACTCCGCCGCCGAGGCGGTTGGCGACCTGCTCTGCGATTTCGGTCTGAACCGCGAAGACGTCCTCAGCGGGTCGGTCCCAATTTTCCGACCAAAGATGGTGGCCTGTTTTTGCATTGATCAACTGTGCTGTGATCCGTACCCGGCCACTCTGCCGCTGGATCGAGCCTTCCAGTATAAAGCCGACATGGAGCGCACTTGCGACCTGGCGGGCGTCCACCGGCTTGCCTTTATAAACTTCGGTCGAATTCCGCGCCATCACCTCGAATTCTGGAAACCGCGCCAGGTCGGTGATGATGTCCTCGGTCAGGCCATCGGCCAGACGCCCGCTTGTCTCATCGCCGCCATAATTGTCGAAAGGCAGCACCGCCACTGACGGCTTTCCACTCAAAGGTTCGGGCTGCAAGAACCACAAGACCCCGCCGCCTGCCAGAGCAAGCGCCACGATCGCCGCCGCAGCCGTCCCGGCCCAGCGCGGTATCATTCCGAGAAGCGGGCGATGCACGCGTTTGCCGTCGAGTCTCAGCCGATACATGCGCACTGGGCGGGTGATGTTCTTGACCTGCTGCTGACCGGCGAAATCGAGCGGCCAGTCGAGTTTGCCCTGGAGATGATCGTATGCCGTCCCCGACACCAGCACACCGCCCGGCTCCGCCAAATGCTCCAACCGCGCGGCGACATTCACCCCATCCCCATACACATCACCATCCACCAGCGCCACATCGCCGAGATTAATCCCGACGCGGAAGACAATGCGCTCAGGCTCCCGTAAGTCGGCGTTGCTCGCCGCCACGGCATTCTGAAACTCCGCGGCGCAGGCAACCGCATCAACCACGCTGTCGAAGGCGACGAGAGCGCCGTCGCCCATCAGCTTGATAACGGTGCCATGACGTCGGGAGATGGTGGGATTAATCAGCTCTGCCCGGATGGCTTTCAGTCGTCCGATCGTACCAGCCTCATCGGTCTCCATCGCTTTCGAATAGCCTACCATATCCACCGCTAGGATCGCGAGCAGCTTCCGGTCAAGTGCGGGGGTACCCATCAAATTTGCCTTGCATGAACATGCAATTGTGTCGGCAGTCTACACCCATCGAAGCGCCACAACCAGCACACCGCCAAAACGGCATATCTGCTTGTGGCACGATCCGGCCAAGGCGGCTTTCGGCCCTAAGCAAGCATCTTTCTTGTCGATAATTCCCGCGCATTGAACAGGTCAAGGAAGTGAATAGTGCCGAAGGATAGCCACCTAAGCGTAGCGGTCGGACCGATGAGTATATAATCAGATAGTTGGTTGGAGTGCGATTACTGTCCATCCCTGGGCCCCCTATCTATGGGGTCATAGAATAGACCTTTATCCAAGTCGGACGATGACACCCTTGGATATTGTTCCATTTATTGCTTTGATCGGCGCCTCGATAGGCAACCCCATCCCCGCTATCGCGCCGCAAAGGTCGCGCCAGGTTAATCGAACAGATGACTCAATTAGCGGATACCATTGAAAAAGTCGGCGTTGCTGTTGGTGTGAAATTCTGGTTCGGTCCTTCCAGGCATCGGAAGGCAGGATGATGAGACGCAGCTTATCCCGACAAAGAATTCGAAAAACTGGCAAAGACGAAACACGCACTGCAAGCGGCGCCGCCTTGCTCGCTAGTGCGTTGCCACAAACACATCCGGCCCTAGTTACCAGCGTAGGAGCAAATGTTCATGAACATGAAATCAGTGCTGGTAGCTGCCATCATTGGCCTTACCGGGCTGACGCTGTCGAGCTGCGTCGAAGAAGGCCCATACCGCACGAACGGATATGGCCCTGCCTATTACAGTGGTGGCGCCATTTTTATCGGCGGCGGCGATCGGTACCGATATCGCTATAATCGGAACCGCTACTATCGACATCGCTATCATGGTCATCAAGCATATTACCGATCGGGCCGGCCGGAATACCGGAGCCATCGTCAAGAGTATCGCGGTCATTCGGCAGGACACCACCGGATTATATTCGACAAAAACCTAAGCCGATAAGACGGCCGGTCTGCTGAATTTAGAGGAGAGCAAGAAGAAATTGGAATTGGAAGATTGAGGTTCTCGCCTGCAACAGCCTGGAGCTGAGATCATCAACACGAACCCTGAAGGAGACGAAGATGAGCTTTCCAATTGCCGCTCACTACATCCTGAGGCCCGAGGGAGAGAACGCTTGGACCGTTTTTGACACGGCCATCGGCCGGCCCGCTGAGTTCCGGGGGTCATCCTCAAGGGGCTGGACCGGGATGTTGCCAGCTTTATGCTAAATGCGTTCCTCGGCGAATTTCCACCAGAATAGGCCCTACAAAACCATGACCGTCTCGCCTTGGCAGCTGCCTGCAGTTTATCGTTGACGTGTTGTCGGTAGCATTGTTTGCCTGCGAGAAGCCGATGACGAATTCGCCAGACTTGGCGCAAGCCTTCACCAACGGATCAGCAGCCTGAGCGACGCTGGCAATACCAAGGCAAGAGTCTCAAGGCGGTGCGACTAGGAAACAAACACGCTATTCGGCTGTGCTTACGGTTTCTGAGGCTTAAAATTAACGAGAAAAGATTTCAGCTCGATTTCACGAACACGTCGCGCCGCCTCGCCAGGGCTAACCCAGTCTAGCTGGCGCTGTCCTTGCTCCTTAAAGTCTGCCCTGACCTCTTTCACCTCCAACTGAAACAGGTCAACGACGCACGGGACAACGTTGCCATCATCAAGGTCCTTCAGATAAGTATAGCGGCCGACCGGCGTCTTTCTTACCTTGCCGCGAACCCCGGCTTCTTCCCAAGCCTCAATAGCCGCTGCTTCATGCGGCTTTTTGCCTTTCATCGGCCAGCCTTTCGGGATGATCCATCGCCCACTGTCACGCGAGGTGATCAAAAGCATTTCGATGTTGTCGGCGTTATCCTTATAGCGAAAGCAAAGCGCGCCATACTGATTGCGGAACGAAGCCGCGAACAGCTTTTCAGGCGTACGCGCAAGCTGTTGCAGCAGGTGATTTGATTTGAGTGTTGAAGTTTTGCGGGCTTCTTTTTTTGACTTCATAATTACCAAATATTCAGATTATCGCTGCTTACTCAATCGTCTCGGCCTGCCATGAAGAGCCGGTGGGTTCAGCGCATTCCTTCAAGTGGGTCCGCGAATATGCAAAATCGGTAGCAAATGCCACCCACCCTACAGGAGCCGCTTGGCGCCAGAAACGATCATACGTTTAAGCCCGCTTAACAAGCGAAATGATGTTTTGATGCGCTAGTCGTCGAAGGGAGGCGACTTCGCTCAAGCGAGCCCACGTTAAATCGCTATGCTCGTCGCCTAATAATCTCGGCCGACCATTCAGCCAATCAGTGACGATGAATAAATGGTACGCGGCTTCAGTCTCGTCGTCCTTGAAATCCCAACGTGGCGGAAGGTGGTGGGTGCCAAGCCAACTTCCTCTTCAGCCTCTCTGACAAGAGCGACTTCGACGGCTTCATCCGCCTCGATGTGTCCGCCAATTAACTCCCAGTGTCCGGGGTATTGCTTCTTATGATCGGCTCTCCGCACCATCAGTATGCGACCATTTTCAATGAATACTGCTAAAACTATGGCTGTCATTTATGCCGCTCCGATGGATATGGCGGAGCTCGGCTTCTGCCAATCATTGATGGTACGGATGGCGCTGGACAAGTGCAAAGAAGGATTCTCGCGGCTCGATGGTCCCCGTGCCGGTCTTGAGTTCAGGTCAGTTCCCCAGCGGGGCGACGATGTTGGGCAGGTCGGCAACACGTCATAACTTACGCACCTTTCTGTCGCATCAGCATTGGTTAAAGAACGGTATTCCGGCTTCTTCGGCTGCAGCCAAGAACGCCCGCCGCGCTTCGTCGGCAGAGATTTTGCGATCATGTGCATCAATGAGTGCTTGTCTCGCCTGGTCAAAGAATTTGCCGGTTTGGTTTCCCGGCCACTCCTCCAACATGTATTCTACTGCTCTTTCCGCACTGTCTATGGTAAGATATTGGCCGATCCGGCGCGTTTCGATTGTCACTGGCAGCGTCCACCATTGTAGTGTCATCTTCGTTTCCTCCCACTACCGAACGGCGATCTCTAAACTGGGTTCCGTCGGAGCGCATGGGAGCGCTTCCGCGTAGGGCAACTTCCCAGGGACATTGAGCTCAGGGAGAAAGCAAATGATATTCACTGAAGCCGACCTAGATGTCGTAAATCGCCATATCGCCGAAAGTGAGGAACAGGTCTCACGGCAGGAGCGAAAAGTGACTCTCCTTCGTATGCAACACTTGGACACGGAGTTGGCGGAAAGCGTTCTGAGAGTCTTTTACGAGACGCTGCTGATACACAATGCCAATCGCGATATGATAGCTGCTCACCTGAGACAGAAATGATCGCAATGACCTCTCTAGCATGCTGAAGAAATATTTGTACTGCTCAGCACAGAAATTTCTATCCTCGCTGGAGCAATATCCTGGTTCCTGGCAGAGCCTAGGGCTCGCTGAAGGACTTGGTTGTCAGCCAGCAGCTGTGAAATAGCCTTCAAGCTCATCCTCAAGCTCATGGCAGAGTTCTTCGTATTCTGCGATCAGCTTGCTATCGTCTCCCTCCGCGCGCAGCCTATCTCGAACTCTGATAGCATCGGCATAATTTTCGAGAACGTCGCTCCACCAATGGGCGGCCTTCGCATGGCAACGGAGGTGTGGGCGCCGCACCAAAAGTGTCGCTAAGCCGTACCGGTACTTTTCGATAGGCCTGTATTCCATGCCCTTTTGAACCACCCAAAGCGCATGTTAGCGCTGACCCGAAGGGTTTGATAGAAGTTTTTGATGTGCTGATATGCATCGTGCGGGGCGCCGCCCGTCGGCCCCTTCTTAGATCTGGCGCGCGGTCCGCCCAGTCGACATGGCAGCCGATCGCGCAGGGATCCGACCATCGCTCGGGAAATTCAAGGTTTGAATTTACAGAGAGGCGACCCGGCCTCCCTACGCGAACCCTACGATACGAGCACCTCGATCGTCGCAACCCGGTAAGGCCTTCGCGAAGGTCCGACTATCGCCCGCGGCTTGTGCTCCGCTGATGCGTGCCGCCATGACTTAGTTTGGCGCACGGCGTTGATGACGGGAAGGCGCCAAGACGCTCATTGGTGGCACCTGCCACGTAACCCGTGAATACGAAGGTGCATTCCGGCCATCACATCGAGCAATCTCGATGTCACGTGCACCTCCCGCATTTTCATAAATCTGTCATAAACCGAAATTCGCCAGTATCAGCTCCAAGAGATAGCGTTTAGAACACTGCTATCCCTGATGGCGGCTGTCGTCGTCTATCGCCCGAGGATTAGGCAATCGAGAGGTGCTCATGCTTGGTTGGTTTCGAAGGTTGATGCCACGTGAAGACCAGTTTTTTGCACTCTTTGAACAACATTCCAAGACAAGCGTCGCAGCCGCACAAGCCCTGGACATGCTACTCTCGGGGAAAGAGATCGAGCATCAATGCGAAACTATCGTCCGATTGGAGGATGAGGCGGATAATATCACGCGCGAAGTCATGCAGGCCGTGCGGCGAAGCTTCATCACGCCTTTCGATCGTGGAGACATCAAGGACCTCATTCAATCCATGGATGATGCGATCGACATGATGCATAAGACGGTGAAGACCATCCGCCTCTTCGAACAGAGCAGCTTTGATCCGGGCATGCAGGAAATGGGCAAGACGGTCGTCGAGGCGGCCAATCTTATTGCCGAGGCAATCCCGTTGCTTGATCGCATCAACGCCAACGCACCGCGACTGTCGGCAATCGTCGAGCAGGTCACGCGGGTGGAAGGTCGGTCCGACGAACTGCACGAACAGGGGCTCAAAGATCTGTTTCGTCGGCACGGGGCCAACAATCCGATGGCGTACATGATCGGCAGTGAGATCTACGGCGAGCTGGAAAAGGTGGTCGATCGTTTCGAGGATGTCGCCAACGAAATCAGCGGCATCGTGATCGAGAATGTCTGATGGATGCAGCGCTCGCTTTTCCCCTGCTCGTCGGCCTGATCGCTGTTGCCTTGCTGTTCGATTTTCTCAATGGCCTGCATGACGCGGCCAATTCGATTGCGACAATCGTATCGACGCGGGTTCTGAGGCCACAATATGCAGTCTTCTGGGCCGCCTTCTTCAATTTCATCGCCTTCCTGTTTTTTGGGCTCCATGTGGCGGAGACGCTCGGCACAGGCATCATCGATCCGGCGATCGTCACACCGCAGGTGATTTTTGCCGCCTTGGTTGGCGCCATCGTCTGGAATGTCGTCACTTGGATATTCGGCATCCCCTCCAGCTCCTCCCACGCCCTTGTCGGCGGCTTGGTCGGGGCAGGCCTTGCCAAAACCGGACTGAGCTCGATTGTCTGGAGTGGTCTTATCAAGACCGCTGTCGCGATCGTCATGTCGCCGATGATTGGCTTCCTCCTGGCGTTGTTCCTTATCCTGGCGGTGACCTGGACGTTCATTCGGCAGACACCGTTCGCGGTCGATCGATCGTTTCGCTTCCTGCAATTCGTGTCGGCGTCACTTTATTCGCTTGGTCACGGCGGCAATGATGCACAGAAGACCATGGGCATTATCGCCGCACTTCTCTATTCGCAGGGCTATCTCGGCGGCAGCTTTCATGTGCCGCTCTGGGTGGTGCTTTCATGCCAAGCAGCAATGGCCCTTGGTACCCTGTTGGGCGGCTGGCGCATCGTTCATACGATGGGCTCGAAGATCACTAAGCTGAACCCGATGCAAGGTTTCTGCGCCGAAACGGGCGGCGCTTTGACGCTCTTCGGCGCCACTTGGCTCGGCATTCCCGTTTCGACCACCCACACCATCACCGGCGCCATCATCGGCGGCGGCGCGGCGAAGCGCGTTTCGGCGGTACGATGGGGTTTGGCGGGCAACATTGTCGTCGCCTGGGTCGTTACCCTGCCGGCTGCGGCGATTATTTCGACACTCTCGTTTTGGCTGGTGACTGCAGTGGACCAGTTCTTTTTTCCTTGATGCAATTCAGGGCCTCGAGCATAAAGAGCTCGAACCGTCAGCTAGAAGGCTGTGCCGCAATTCATGAGCCCGAAGCTTGCGCTGGTGAAGGCGGGCGCTGGTAAGGATGTCGCAGGCCGCAGCTGTGAACAATTTACAGATGAGCAGCGTGGGGCCATTGTCGCCGCTCGTCCGCGACCTTCGGCACATTCAACGATGACGTACTGGCTTTTCAAGGATCCGGCATTCAGCGGATCAACATGTACAGCGTCATTCTCGGTCCTCGCTCCCAAACATTGCTGCTCCTTCAGCGCTCATCTCGGCTGCTCGCCGCCTCCGTAGACCTAATCAAAACGTCGACATTCTTTATTGCCTACCGCAATTTTGGTCTGCCGAATTTACACGAGCATCCGAACGTCCTGCCGTCATAGCTGCGTATGTCGGACCGATTTCGCATCTCAAATGCTCGGCGGAGGTTTTGCCCATAGCCGAAAGCAAGGCTATCAATCGTGTCGAGCAAAGGATTAGAATTGCCGAAGCATGCATTCTTCGTCGGAAAATTCTTGTGAGCTTCATGATGATAAAAGGGCTTTTGACCAAAAGCAGAGAAGGTACTAAGGAGACGTTGAGGGACTTACACCGGCTCCGCGACTTGATGAGCGCGACCTCGAACGGCAGGCCGTGACTCAACGAGTTCAGCAGTGCCCTCCAACAACTCACGCGCTTTGACGATTGCCTGGGTTGTAGTCTCGAAAATGTCTGGCAGTCTCGTTGGCGGCCTGGGATCGTCTGACATGATTGTCTCCCGTAGCAGGCGGGAGCGCTTGTGATCTCTCGGCCGTCAGCGCCTATATATTCGGTTGCCGACGATCATTCCAACATAGGGCATTTTCGGGAAGTCCAATCCGTTGACGATCATTTTGAATTGTTTCGCTCTGCCGTCGCTCCGGAGTTGGGGGAGTTAGACCAAGCGTAAAAACGATCAAGGGTTCGTTCAGCTGCGGGTTTTGTTGTGAACCGAGCTTCCTCGCTGGTACCCGCCGCGTGGAGCATTTGACCGTGGATGAGCGAAATTTCGAGATGCTTAGCCACAGATCAAATCGCCAGATGCTGTGGTGCAGATGTGGAGGAAGATCGCGCAACTTGCAGGTCGCCTGATCACGGACGTCACGTCATCCCTTGACCCAAACCCGATAACTACTGCCTCTCGAACGCCAAGTCGCATGAGGCGAACCTGGACGAACGGCTTCACGCGACCAAGCCGAATATTTGCAACAGAGCCACGTAGCGTGGTGCCAGATGATCGTGCTAGATAGCGTCCCCAAGAATGCACGAGGATGCCATGGCTGAAACGCGAAAGGTCGCCGCGATATTAGCTGCTGATGTAATCGGCTTTAGCCGACTAACAGGCGCCGACGAGGATGGCACTTTGGCGCGTCTCAGAGCCTAGCGGAGTGAACATGTGGACCCGACGGTCACCGCCCACAACGGGCGCGTATTCAAGCGCACCGGTGATGGCCTGCTCGTCGAGTTCCGGAGCGTGATCGATGCGGTGCGATGCGCGATCGAGCTTCAGTCCGCCATGCCGGAGAGGAATGCAGGACTGCCCCCGGACCGCTTCATCGAATTTCGCATCGGCGTTCACCTGGGTGAGATTGTCGAGGAGACCGACGGAGATCTCATGGGGGACGGCGTTAATATCGCCGCGCGCCTCGAAGGTATTTCCGAACCCAATGGCGTCTGCCTTTCGGCCGCAGCCTATGACCAGGTCCGCGACAGGCTGGACTGCCGCATCATCGACCTCGGCGAGAGAGATCTCAAAAATATCAAGCGCCCGATCAGGGCCTATCAGATTCTACCTAGCGAGATAGACCCTGCTGGAAGCGTCGTGCCAAACCATTCCGTGGCAGCCCGGTCCGCGATGGAGCGCTCTTGGCTTGCGGTACTGCCGTTTCAAAACCTCGGCGGCGATCAGGAGACAGACTATTTCGCGGACGGCATTGTAGAGGACATCATTACGGCGTTGAGCCGCACCCGGTGGCTGTTCGTCATCGCCCGTAACTCGTCCTTCATTTACAAGCATAAATCTGTCGACGCTCGTCAGGTTGGGCGCGAACTCGGCGTGCGCTATCTTTTGGAAGGCTCGATCCGCAAAGCGGGGCAGCGCGTGCGCATCGCCGGGCAACTCATCGAGGCTTCTACCGGACGGCACATCTGGGCCGATCGTTTCGACGGCGACCTGGCGGATATCTTCGATTTGCAGGATAGCATCACCACAAGCGTCGTCGTGGCCGTCGAACCACGTCTCCGGTTGGCCGAAATAGAGCGGGCGCAGCGGAAACCGACGGACAATCTCGGTGCCTACGATCTTTATCTGCGGGCGCTGCCGTCCATGAACGCCTACACGCGGGATGGCTTCGTGGAAGCCGAAACCATGCTGCGCCGGGCGATCGCGCTCGACCCAAGCTACGCGGATGCCCTTGCCGCATTGGCCGAATGCCTCGTCCGTATGACGCTGAATGGATGGGCCGCGGATAAGATGGCGAGCACAGCGGAGGCTTGTGAACTGGCGGGCCAGGCAGTCGCAATCGATCCCGAGAACGCTGCTGTCCTCGCTATCGCGGCCTGGGCATACTCCACACTCGGTGTCCGCTTCGAGCAGTCGCTAGAATTCGCGAACCACGCGCTTGCTTTGCACCCGAATTCGATGCACGTCCGCTCATTTTGCGGGTGGGTGTTCAACTATTTCGGTGAGAGCCTCAGGGCCATCGAGCAATTCGAAGAGGCGCGGCGCCTCAGTCCGGTCGATCCCAGAAGCTACTTCCCGCTGCTAGGGCTGGCGTGCGCGCATTTTTTTGCCGGCCATTTTGAGGAAACCGTGAACATAACGGGCCGCATCCTGGCCGAAGTGCCGACCCACAATGTCGCACGCCGCTATCGAGCCGCAGCTTTGGGACATCTTGGTCGCCTCGAAGAGGCAGGGGCGGTGATCGCTGATATCCTGAAGGCGCAGCCGGCCTCCAACCTGCGCAGTTCCCGAACCAGCGTCTTTCGCGATCATCGCATGTCCGAACTCTATGTTGGCGGACTGGAGAAGGCCGGATTGCCTGATTGAACTCCCGTATCCCCCAACGCTGCGTAAGGTCGAATGAGATGCTCGGCTCGGATACTCAGAACATGTGGCATCTGGGCAGAGCGTCCTCGTCTCCACGTTGATGGGGGCAAAACCTGGGACCCCACCATCCAATGTCTGGCTGCAGTTGAAGAGATGCGAACCTACGGGGGATCGAACCACAATTCTTCGGGGCAAACTGGCACTGAAGCCTAGAAACATGACGATATTGCCGTTCTAACAGCTATTCCGACCAACGCACTCTGGATGGCGGCACCCACAACGGGCCGCAACCGCGGCACTGATGCGATGAGAATGGAAAGACCCGGAAGATCAAGTGGATTGAGCAGAAGTGCTGAACTATGAATGATTTGCTTATCTTGAAGGGGCAGTTCCTTTTGAAGGTCGAAAAGCAGTGCCACCGCTGCGCTCGATCCTGCTAGGCACTTTGTCATAAACAGCAGGATATCTTGTTGAGTAAGATGGAGCATTTGAAGCAATGGTTGAGCGACGGACGTGAAAGCTGAAATTGCGCCAGCACTTTGGATCAGCTTTACGAGTGCAAGCGCAATCACGAGGACGGGCAAAACCGCGGAGATAACCTTGATGGCATCAGCGCCCCCGCGGTTGATTGCCGAAAGAAGATCGAGCCTTCCTTCACCGTGATTATCCACATCGTCGTCGCCAACAACGATGCTCGAAGGTGAAAGAGAACGACGCCCGACGATCCAGTATGCGAAGGTTGAGGCAACGAGTGCGCCGCAGACACCGTTCAATATAATCAGCGCAGGATCGATACCGATAGCCGCTAGCGGCAAGCTCGCATTTGCGGGAGCCGCGGCAAGCACACCAGCAAAGGCAGCTGCAAGAAATCTGTCCGACGCCCTTTTGTGTGTCATCAGTGACAAGGCCGCGATTGGAGCGGCAGAACTTACCAAGCTGAGTTGCAGGACGGCCACAACCCCCAAGCCATCCAGACCGAAAGCTCTGCAGACAGGATTGGCTTTGATGGCGAGCCATCGCAGTGCGCTTATGTTTTCGACATAGCGCATCAGCGAAAATGTCACGATCATGAGAGGCAGAAAGGTGAATATCGCGATGTCGACGGCACTTCGTCCGGCATCCAGGATGGCGGTGATCAGAATTGTCATGGGAACGGCTGGTTTGATGGACGGTGAACGCGCGGCCGGCTTTGATGGAGGAAGCAGACTCCGGATTCGATGCCGGAGCCTGGTCGTTCAGACTCTATTCCGGTTTGAAAGCTTCATCGAAGAAGCGGACGACCTCGGCATAGGCCTGCATGCGGTGGCTCTCCATGAGGGCCAGATGTGTCGCCTCCCCGATTTCCACCCATCGCCTGTAGGAGGCACCGGTCAGTTGCTCGAAATAGGCCCGCGCCAGATCAAGCGGAACGTCGATGTCCCATTCGCCGTGCAACAGCAGCACCGGAGCGCGAATCTCGCTCGGCTGATAATATGGGGTTCCAGCTCTCCAGTAGGCGCGGATGTCTTGGATCGGCCCGTTGGTGGCGCGAAGTTTGCCTTGCTCCCTATCGTCTGGCGACGTCTCCTCCGAGAGGGTCAATTCCGACCAGAGATCGAACCAGCCCTCGGGCACAAGACGTTCACGCGCGTATTCAGGTGCGGTGCCCAGCCAACGCGCCAGGGCCGCTTTGACGGGAACAAGCCTGTAGGAGCCGAGGGAACCGCCCTGGTCGATGGGAATGGGAACGTCACTCAGCCATTGTGGCGCGAGCAGCGCGAGCTTGACGACCTTGTCGGCGTTGCGAGCAGCATATGCGCCGGCTACGGTACCGCCCCACGACATTGCGAACACGTTGACAGCCTTCAGGCCCCGAAGTCGAAGCACGAACTCGACAGCCGTTGCGAAGTCGGTGACGCCCGTGTCGGTGGAAACAAGGGGCGGGTTGAGATCGGGCTGCGCCTGCATTTCCGGTGGACGGGTCGATTTTCCGTAGCCCCGGACATCGACGGCAAAGACGTCGAACCCATGATGCGCGAGGAAGTCGATGAAGGACATTCCATTGAAGGGAACGTCGTAAAGACTTCCGGACGAGAAGGTCGCTCCATGCACCATCACGATTGTTTTCTCCGCAAGAAAGACTTTGTGGTCCTTCCTTCGCTTATTGCGCAGATAGAGCTTGATGCCCTCGGTTCCGCTGTCGACGTAATGCTCGTCGAATACGATCTGACTGGCGTCAAAAGCTGACGATGCGAGCTCGTTGTTAGACATAGGACCACCTGAATTTTTCGCCGTCGCGGGTGACATAACCAGCAGACGAACCGGGGAAATGCGTGGAGAAGTACATGGCGCGACTATCAGCTGCGAGTTCGAGGACGCGCCGTCTGGACTGGGCAGCCTGATCCAGGAATTCGCAGAAGACCGTGTTGATGTCGGGCTGTTCCACCTGGATCGGATGGTGCATGACATCGCCGGCGAAGATTGCCGCTTCATTGTCCGCCTCCAGCATAACGGACATATGGCCGATGCTGTGCCCAGGCGTCGGCAAGAAGATGAATCGATCGAGGAAAGGACCGCCTGCGCTGTCGATGAAATCGGCAAGCCCCGCCTCGATCACCGGCCTTACGCTGTCTTCATAGACGCCGAGGCTGGGAGTGTTGACATCGTTGTGACTCGCCGTCGACGCGTAATATTCCTGCTCGGCGCGTGGAAAGACGTAGCGGGCGTTTTTGAAAGTCGGGATCCATCGTCCGTCCTGAAGCACGGTATTCCAGCCGGAATGATCGACGTGGAGGTGGGTATTTATGACAAAGTCGACATCTTCGGGCTCGACACCTGCCTGGCGCAACCTGTCGAGAAACGGAATGGTCTGCTGATGGAAGGCGAGATTGCGCGGTCTCTCCTTATCGTTACCCGAACCCGTATCGATGAGGATGACGTGATGGGGCGTCCTGACAAGCCAGCTGTGGATGCTCATCACAAGGGCATCGCGGCCCTCTTCCATATCGACGGCGGAAAGACGCGGCTCGATCGCCTTGATCTCCTCGGATCCGGCAGTCGGGAAGAGAAATGAGGGCGGAACGCTGTGCAGATACTGCTCCTGCATCTTTCTGACCGTCACGCCGGCAATACGATATTCCTTTCCAAGATCGCTCATGGAATTTCCTTTCGAGTTGAACTGGACCGGGACAGCGCTGTCTGATGGCTATGGACAGTAGGGAGAATTTATGCAACGATCAAATCGATGAATGAAATTGTCTCCATCGATCATTTCAATTTGTGGTCTTTCGACCTCAACCTGCTCGTCGCCTTCGATGCGCTCATGAAGGAGCGTAGCGTGACGAAGGCGGCTGTCCGGCTGAAAATCCAGCAGCCCGCCATGAGCCACAATCTCGGCACTCTCCGGACCCTGCTTCAAGACGAGCTGTTCGTACGTGTCGGTCAGGTCATGCAGCCGACCCATCGGGCGCTGCGCTTCGCCGAAGCCGTGGAGCACATACTCAGTCGCACGCAGCTGGCGATCGTAACGCCTGCGACCTTCGAGCCGGACGAGGCCGAGCAGATATTCCGCATCGGCTTTTCCAGCGAGCTTGAGGTGCTGCTCGTGCCGCGTCTCGCCGCTATGTTGAATGAGATGGCCCCCGGTATCAGAGTGCTTGCGCGAGCGGTCAACCCCGAGCTGGTCCATAAGCTTTTGGACGACAATGTCATCGACCTTGGCGTCGGCTGCTACGATGACGGCAACAACAGACACCGGCGGAGCCTGCTGTTCGAGCAATCGCTGATGTGTTGCTACAATCCGAAGCTTCTTGATCTTCCCGAAACTTTGGACCGCGACAGCTATCTCGGCCTGAAGCATGCCCTGGTTTCCCAGAAGGATGCCATCGAAGGCTGCATTGATGATGCGTTGAAGCGGATCAACGTGCGGCTCGACGTGTCTGTGGCAGCGCCGGAATTCCTCACAGTGCTGACCGCCGTCCTCGAAGCGCCCCTGATCGCCACCCTGCCGACCAGAATTGTGAAGCGGTATGCCGGTCTGTTCGGCTTGGCGATGGCCGAAGTTCCCCTCGATTTGACGGTGAGCCCGATATCGATGGTCTGGTCGGCGGCAGGCGACAATGATCCCGCCAACCGATGGATGCGTTCTCAGGTGGCACGGCTTGTTTCTTCTTATGGCTAAGTTTGGCCGATAACCCTGAATTACCTCTGCCTGCAGTTGTTCATACTTCGCTCTTAAAAGGGAAACGATCCGCCGGCCCCGGCATTTCACAGTCACTTTTTGCATTTGAACAAGCTCGAACTGGCGACCCGCTGCTTTCCGAGCATCAGGCGATGGGTTTCTATTGACAAATTGCGGCAATACTTACCTGACGCATCCGAGATCAAGCGCCAGGGCAATCAACTGCTTCCGCTACTGCGCGACTAAGGCGGTCTGGAGGCGAAGTCTCCCCCAATGATGGCTGCTCACGCACCCCTTCGACACCAGCATCCGGGCGGTCCGAAGATAGGCCATGCGTCCGGCAGGCACATTCAAGCTATGCAGATAAAGCTCGGTGCGATAAGCCGTTGCGGGACGAAGCCGGATCGTCGCCGACAATGGCGATGAATGCCGTTTCAGGAAGCAATTCGACGAGCTTGCAGACGTTGCGATCACGGAAAAGCAGAAGCCCACAACAACGGCATGCGAGATCGTCGCTTGTCCCGCATCCCGATGGGCGGGGGAATTGGCGATGTCCCCTGTTCATCTGATCTAGGGCAGGTGCATCTCCGATCCAAATGCGATGATCCCGTCGCCAGGAAATGCCAGTTTCGTCCTATGCGCTTCCACTCACAAGGCGGACACGGTCTGTCACGCTTTCCAATTCGTGGATAGCCCTAAGCTCACTGGCAACGAGCTTCTGAAGTCTCCACAGGTTGAGGTCCCGAATTCCCCAGGCCTCGAGATGTTTGACCGTCAAATAGAGATATTCGGCGCATGACCCTCTGGCACCGCACGCCCTTGCCAATATGCCTGCTACCGCTTCCAGTGACAGTTTGGAAGCAACATGCCCTCCCTTTGGATCCGCCCAGAAGACCAAAGCACGCACAGGACCTTGCTCGGTCTGTACGCGGATCCACTTTATGGTGGACGAGTCTTCGAGGGTGCCGATTTCACGGCGAAGCATCCGCCGAATCTGGCCCAGGCGATCACCGTCATCCAATCTGAACGCGACGGCCTTGCAGTACCCACCTCGCTTCTATGCAAGCATGAGCCCCGGCTGCGTCAGCGATCCTCGCCATCGCGTCATTCGAAGACAGAACGAGCGATGCCAATCCTTGACTGTTCCGACACGTGCTTCCACTGCATCGAAATCAGGCTTCCAGATCAGCGAGCCGTAGGCGAATACCCAAAGCGCATCGCCTTGCGATTCCTGGTCCAGCCGCTCGGCGATTGCTTCCAGTTCCCCGTCCGTGATCGGTATGCGCAGCGGGTCGGGGCCTGGGTCGATCTCGTCTCGCAAGCTTAGAGTTACCAATTCATCCGTCAGATCCATCTGGGATTGGCCTGCCACGGCTGCGGCGCTTCGTCGAACCACCCGCCTACCTCCGCCCATGGCTAGCCAATGTTCGACTCCCCGCCGAGTTTGCCCGCTGAAACCCTCTGTGATGCGGTCGGCTCGAGGTTACCCGGCAAGCGTCTGCGAGAGCGCCATCTTTCATAGCACTGCCGCCAAGCCTGATAAGGCAGCCGCTGGCAACTGTTTAGGCAAGCCGAGGTTGACACGGAGTGTCTCTTCTCCGTACTCGGTACGATAGACCCCCCGCTCCTGCAAAAGCGGCACGACTTTTTCCACGAATTCGTCAAAGCCGCCGGGGGTCAAATGAGGCGCAAAGACGAATCCATCGGCCGCGTCTGCCTGCACATGGCGATTGATCTCGTCCGCAATGCCATCCGGTGTTCCGACAAAATGCTGGCGCGCGGTGACACGAATGGCCAATTGGCGAATGCTAAGACGATCACGATCGGCAATTTCACGCCAAAGGCGCGCCGTCTCTAGCCGGCCCTTGATATCCTGATTGCTCGCCCGCCCCTGGGCGAGGCGCGAATCGGAAACATTGGGTTCGATCTCCGGCAACGGCCCGTCCGGATCGTAGCTCGATAGGTCGCGGTTCCAGACTTGTTCCAGAAACACGATCGCATTCTTCGGGCTGACCTGCTGGAGGCGGATCGCGTTCAGTTTTTCCTCCGCATCCTTCTTCGTATCACCGATTACGAAGTGAGCCCCGGGGAGGATTTTAAGAGCGTCCGCGCTGCGGCCGTATTTCGCCAGACGCTTTTTCACATCCGCGTAGAAGGCCTGACCCGCTTCCAGTGAGCCGTGGCGCGAATAGATGAGGTCCGCATGACTGGCAGCCAATTCCCTACCTTCATTCGAATCGCCGGCTTGGGCGATCACCGGAGCGCCTTGCGGCAAGGGCGCGAGCCCCGACCGTCCGGCAATGTCGAAGTGTCTGGAGCGAACCGAAAACTCGCCACCCCTCCATATCGCCCATGCCGCTTCGATGAACTCGCGCGCGCGTTCGTAGCGTTCGCCATGCGGCAGGTGATCGCCGCGGCGGAAGTTCGCGCCGGTAAAGGCGCCCGGCGAGGTGACAACGTTCCAACCAGCCCGGCCGCCGGACAATATATCGAGCGTCGCCAATTGGCGGGCGAGCGCGTAAGGTTCGTTGAAGGTCGTCGTCAGGGTACCGATCAAGCCGACATGCTCGGTAATGGATGCAAGCGCCGTCAGAATCGCCAGCGTATTCGGTCGGCCGGCAACGTCCAGCTCATGAAATCGGCCTTTCTGCTCGCGGATACGCAGCCCCTCGGCCAGGAAGATGAAATCGAATTTGCCGCGCTCCACAGTTTCGGCGAAATGTCGGAACGATGAAAATTCGATCTGGCTTCCTGCCGCCGGATCGCTCCAGACGGTGAAATTGTTGACGCCCGGAAACTGCGCGCCGAGAATGACCTGCTTTTTAGCCATGGACTGCTCCCTTGAAACTCACGCCGCCGCCGTAAACCGATTGGCCGCTAGGGGCAGGCCAAACCGATCTCGAAGCGAGCCGCCGGCTGCGGCGCGGACTGGAAAGGCCGCTCTCAATGCAGGCAAAAGCTCGCTGCCGAGATAAGCCACTTGCTCTGCCGGATCGGCGAGCAACAGGCGAATACCGTTGATGCCCGATCGGGCCAGCCCGGCGAATTGCGCCACCAGTTCAGCAGTTGTGTGCCTCCCGGCCTCAAGGGTGACGTCGGCAATAAAGGCTCCTGTCTTGCTGCTGGCAAAGCTGCGGATCCTTTCAGCCGCATCTCCGATGCTCGTTGCCGCCAGGCGCAGAAAGACGATATCAGCCGCCGTCGCGGCGAGAAGATCTTCGTCCTGGCGATAGGTCACAGCAATCACAGGCTGACCTTGCGGCGGCCGCGGCGTAATGGAGGGGCCGAGAATATCGAATCCCGTCCCTTTGAAATTGACGTAATGCAGCTTGGAGCCATCGAGAAAGCGCTGGCTCTCCTTGTCGCGGATGATCGTTCCGTCTTCCCAGCTATCCCATAGAAGCCGGATGACCTCGATCGCATCGCGTATGTCCTGATCCAAAGCCGTGGATTGCGCCGGCGGGAAGCCACCAAGTTCGCCGAGCGCATGCTTGGCTTGTGCTGCCTGGGCTCCACGATATTGCTGCACAAGCAACCCTGCCCTGCCGCCGCTGACGAAGTCCAAGGTCGCGATTGCAGTCGAGACGTGAAATGGTTCCAGGAAACTGACGGGTGCGCCGGCGATGATGCCAATATTGCGGCTGCGCGGCGCAAGCCAATTGGCAAGCAGCACGGCATCCAGACCATCGCCCTCGGCGTGTGCGAATCCATCATCGAGCGTCACAAAATCGACAGCCTCGTCTATCTGCGCGATGAGGGCTTGCCAATGATCGCGCTGGTCTTCGCGCCTGTTGCCGGAACGTGCGGCGACATCAAACCCGACGCCGACAGTCAGGCCAATTGCGATAGTGGTCATGTAAACTCCTGTCTTGTCACGATTTAAAAGCAGACTACCGTCCCGGCGCTTCGCTTTGGATGGGGCGATCGCATCTCCGGTTTTTGAGGGCCTCAGGCAGCAGAGATCTCGTACGTCGCCAGACGCGCGGTGATCTTCTGTTCCTGTGCGGCTTTCAGCGCAGACACGCGCGCCGTCGCCTCCTCGAAAGTGGCCGCGGGCGGATAGATCGGTGTCGAACCGATCTTGCCTGCCTTTGCGCCGATCGGCTTTTCAAACGGCAGGGAGCGGTAATAGACGGGATCCGCAGTCACATCGAAAAGCGGGCGATAGCCGAGCGAAACATAGAGCGCGACAGCCTCCGGCTGACGGAAACCGGTCGACAGATAGGCACGGGTGTAGCCGAGCTCCGCAGCGCTTTCCTCAAGTGCGACTACGATTCGTCGAGCAAGCCCCTGACGGCGCAGCGTCGGATGTGTCCATATGCGCTTGAGTTCAGCCGTTTCGTCATCGTGGCTCATGAAGGCGCCACCGGCGATCGTCTCGCCATCGCGCTGCAGAAGCAGAAAATCGCCAAGCGGCGGAGAGAATAACGTGACGGGATAGCGCAGGATTTCCGTGCGCGCTCCACCCGGCCGGCTCGCAGCGCCGTACCTGCCGTCATATTCGCTCACCAGCCCTTCGATCAGCGGCTGAGCCGCCGGCTCCAGGAGAGAAGAACGGACAATGATATCGGTCATGGGAGCGCCTCCAAATGGTACCTGAAGGCTGTCTGGAGATAGCGCGTAATCGGGATACCCGTCCCGTCGCCCTCTCGATGCCGCTCAGTGCTTCACGCTCTTAGGATGCATGATTGCCGGAGGGCTTCGCACGGCATGATCTTTTATTGTGCAGTCGACGATTGAAACATCATTGCTCGATTTAGTAATCCATTAAAAATATAGATTATGAAGATTGATATTGCCGCCAACCGCCAAGAGGACGGATGTCTTACGCCCTGAGTTTTCTCGACAAGAGCCCGATTGATGGACCCGAGCGTGCATCGCAAGCGTTGCAGCGCAGTTTGGCGCTCGCCAAACGCGCCGAAGAGCTGGGCTACCGGCGCTTCTGGGTAGCGGAGCACCACAACTCCGCCAAACTCGCAAGCTCTTCCCCCGAAGTATTGATTGGCTTTCTGCTAGCGCATACGCACCGCATCCATATTGGCTCCGGCGGAGTGATGCTGCAGCACTACAGCGCATACAAGGTTGCGGAAAACTTCAATCTCCTTTCGGCTCTCGCACCAGGACGCGTCGATCTTGGAGTTGGCAAGGCGCCGGGCGGCCTTCCGCTCTCAACCGGTGCTCTCCAGAAAGCCTATGATCCCGCGCGCAAACTAACGTTCGAAGCGCAGTTGGCCGAGCTGGATGGCTTCTTGCGCCATGAACAGGATATTGAACGCACTACTGATGACCTCGCCGCCTTTCCAGCGCCCGACCTGCCGCCAGGTCGCTTCCTGCTCGGCGCAAGTCCGGAAAGCGCGAAATTGGCTGCTCATCTAGGCTGGAACTATGTTTATGCAGGCCACATTCACGGGGACGACGAAGCGATTTCGCAATCGCTTTCGGCCTATCGGCAGGCGGGCGGCAAGACTGCGCTACTCGCTATCAGCGTCGTAACGGCGCAGACGGCCTCCCTCGCCGAAAGCCTTTTGGGCGACACACGCCGCTTCCGCCTCGAGATCAAGGATGGACAAGGCGTCAATGTCGGCAGCCGCGAACAGGCTTTGGAATATGTCCGCCAGGCCGGCGCAACCGACTATCGTATCGAAGAGAGAAGCCCGCGTGTCATTCGCGGAGCGCCCGCCGACGTTCATGGGGAGCTGCACCGCTTGCACAGGAGATTCGGCATCGATGAGTTCGTCATCGACTGCCCTCTTTCCGAAGGTGCTCATCGTCTGAAAACCATCGAACTCTTGGCCAGCGCACGCGACGCGGTTGCAGCCTGATTGGCTCGACCGCTCACAGACTTTTACAAGGAGATATCCATCAATGCTTATTCGCAGACATTTTCTTAGCCTGACCGTCGCCGTGCTCGTAACCTCCGCGCTGCCTAGCCTTTCCGTTGCTGCGGATGGCACGCCGGTCAGCGGCGGTAAACTGACCTGGGGCGTCGAGACGGAACCGGCCACGCTCAATCCGCAGCTCAACGGGCAGGACAAGACCAAGCTGCTCTTGCGCAACGCCTACGAATCATTGCTGGCTCGCACGGCCGATGGCGGCTACGTTCCCTGGCTGGCAACGGAATATAAGATCTCCGACGACGACAAGACGTATACATTCAAGCTTCGTGACGATGTGACCTTCACCGACGATCAGAAATTCGATGCCCAGGCCGTCATCACCAATTTCACCAAGCTCAAGGATCCGGCTTATAGCGGCAGCGTGAGCGCGGGTCCGGTCTCCCGCATCGTCGAGGCGAAAGCCTTGGACGACTACACAGTCTCCTTTACGTTGAACCAGGTCTATGCGCCCTTTCTCGACTACGCCGCGAGCCTGGAAATCCTCTCACCGTCAGCCTTTGCGTCGACGCAACTGAAATCCGGCGGCCCCGAGATCGCGGGAACCGGTCCCTTCATCCTCAAGCGCTATGCCAAGGGACAAGACATCCAGTTCGTCAAGAATGCGGCCTACCACTGGGCGCCCAAGACAGCCGCCCATCAGGGACCGGCCCATCTGGATGAAGTGACCTATCGCTTCCTGTCCGAATCCTCCGTGCGAACGGGAGCGCTTTCGTCCGGACAGGTCGACGTGATCGAGGGGATCGCCGGCAACGATGCCAGCCTCTTCAAGGACAATCCGGATTTCAGTTATCAGACGGCGCTCAATACAGGCACGCCCTATTCGCTTTTCCTCAATGTCACCTGGGGACCGACCCAAGATATAAAGGTGCGCAAGGCTCTGATCGCCGCCATCGACGTCGATGCGGTTCTGAAAGCGGTCTATCGCGGCGAACGCACCCGGGCATGGGGCATAACATCGCCGATCGACCCGCAATTTTACGACAAGAGCATCGAAGCGACCTATGGCCCCGATCCGAAGGCCGCAAACGCGTTGCTTGACGAAGCCGGCTGGACAGCACGCGAAGCAGACGGCATTCGAACCAAGGACGGTAAGCGGCTGACCATCGAAGTCATCCAGGCGCAAGCGACCGTGCGCGATCAGCGTGACGTTCTGCTGCAGGCTTTGCAGGCGCAAGCACGACAGAACGCCGGGATCGATCTCAAAATCGTCTTCGTGGATGCGGGCACCTATACCGATCGACGCAAGACCGGCCAATTTGGCTCGATCGCCAACTCCAACACGCCCACAGATGCGATCGACATCGAATACCACTACCTGCCCATCGATAAGGGCGGCACCATCAACTATAGCCGCGCCTTTGCACCGGAACTGCTGCAGTGGCTGAATGACGCTGCTTCGACGCTGGACCAGAAGAAGCGCTTCGATCTGTATTCGAAGCTGCAGCGCTTCGCCATTCTCGATCAGGCCTATGCCCTCCCACTTTACGAGCCTGAGGACCAGGTAGCGGCTGCAAGCTATGTAAAGGGGATCAGCTTCCGGCCCTTCAAGCAACTGCCGGAGAGCGCATACGACCTCTGGCGCACCGAATAAACCATCCAGTCAACGCGTTCTCGCGCCTCAAGCGGTGGGGACGATGCAGGAGCGACCGATCATGAGTGCTGACAACGCAACAGCGTTCGACCGGACCCCTTCGGTTTGGCTATCACGCCGAGGCCGCCGATGGAAGCGCAACAGTCTCTCATCGCGGATCCTGGTTCGCATCGGATCGGCAATCGCGGTCCTATGGGCCGCGGTTACGCTGAGCTTCATCAGCGTGCACCTTGCGCCGGGCGACATTGTCAGCCTGCTGATCGGAGAGCAATTGCAAACGCCCGAAGTGGAGACCGCCATTCGCCTGGAATGGGGATTGGACAAGCCGTTGCTGACCCAGTACTTGACCTACTTGCCGCGTGTTCTTCATGGCGATTTCGGTCGTTCCTACATCCTGCAGACGGATGTCTCGGGCCTCGTCCTGTCGCAGATGTTGCCGACGTTGAAGCTCACCGCGGCTGCACTTGTCGTGGCGGTGGTGTTCGCCGTTGCCAGCGCCCTGCTGACGGCCGGCAAACGCCTGCCCCGTAGCATCGCAGGCAGCGTTGAACTCATCCTTATCTCGACGCCGTCCTTCTGGCTCGGCATCCTATTGCTATTCATATTTTCCTTTACCTTGAAACTCTTTCCAGTTGCCGGCGATCGGACATTCTCGACATTGGTGCTGCCGGCCTTGTCGCTTGGCCTATCCCTCGGCGCCGTCGTCGGACAGGTGCTGCGCGAGGGACTTGAGCGTGCCCTGGAAGAACCCTTCGTTCTGACGGTCCGGAGCTGGGGTGTCGGCGATTTCGTCTTGAGGCTACGCCACGGCCTGCGTCACGCAGCACTTCCCGCCGTGACGCTCGCCGGCTGGCTCGTCGGCAATCTGCTATCGGGCGCGGTCATCACCGAAGCTGTATTCGGCAGGCCCGGATTGGGTCGTATCACGGTCGACGCCGTTCTGGCGCACGACCTGCCCGTCGTGCTTGCGGTCGCCATCCTCTCGGCCTTCATCTATGTCGTCCTCAGCACGCTGGTCGACGTGCTGTATCTGCTGCTCGACCCTCGTCTTCGTAATGATAACGTGGAGGCGGGCCATTGAGTGTCTCTTCCTCTCCACAGCAAGAAACCGATCGGCGCCATCTGAGGCTTCACACGCGGTTCGCAAATCCCGGGCTCAACCTTTCCATCATTTTCCTGCTGCTCGTGGCGGTCGCCACCATCTGGCCGCAAATTCTGACAGCCGCCAATCCGATTGCCGCCGACCCTTTGCAAGCCCAGTTGCCGCCATCGGCCGAACATTGGTTCGGCACGGATCATCTGGGAAGAGATGTCCTCTCGCGCGTGGTTTACGGAGCGCGCTACTCCATTTTGATCGGCGTCAGCGCCGTTACCATTGCCGCAATCGTCGGGGCTTTTCTTGGGCTTCTGTCCGGCCTGGCCAGAGGCGTTCTGGATGAAGCCATCTCGCGCTTTCTGGATGTGATTTCGTCGTTCCCGGACCTGCTGCTCGCTCTTGTCCTGATCTCGTTCACCGGGCCTGGCACGGTCAATCTCATCCTCGCGCTCGGTGTCGCCTCCGTGCCGCGTTTCGCAAGGGTCGTGCGCGCGCAGACCTTCGTGATTGCTAAAAGCGGTTATGTCGAGCAGGCAAAAACCTTTGGACTGACGCCCAGCGTGCTGGTGGCTCGCCACATACTGCCCCATGCTCTGGCCCAGGTGCCGATCCTGGCGACGATCGGTCTCGGCACGACGATCATTCAGGCAGCGGGCTTAAGCTTTCTCGGCATGGGTCCGCAGCCCCCGGCACCGGAGTGGGGAGCAATGCTGGCGGAAGCGCGCAACTACCTGCGCGTCGCCTGGTGGATCGGCGTATGGCCCGGTCTCGCCATTACGCTGACGGTCATTTCCATAAGCGTGCTTGGAAGACGCTGGCAGCTTGCCTTCGAAGGCAGGAGGGTATCGTGACCTCTGTGCTCGACATCCGCAACCTCACTATCGGGTTTCCCCAAGGCGGCTGCGCTAATACGGTCGTCCATGGCATTGACCTGACGATCAATCGGGGCGAAGTGGTCGCCCTCGTCGGAGAATCCGGCTCCGGTAAGTCCGTGACGGCGCGCTCGATCATCGGGCTGGCCGGTGCAGGCGCAGCCATTGGTGCCGATCGTTTTGATATCGATGGAATCGATGTACGCGATTTCGACGAAAAGGACTGGCAGCGGCTTCGCGGCGGAAAGATAGGTTTCGTTCTTCAGGATGCGCTGGTCTCTCTCGATCCGTTGAGACGAATTTCGCAGCAATTGTCGGACGCCTTTGGCGGACGCGGCCTTTTTCGCCGACCCAATCGACACGAAGACAGCCGCCTCGTACTGCAGTCGGTCGGCATCCCCGATCCGGATCGCCGGCTGCCGCAATATCCGCACCAGCTCTCTGGCGGCTTGCGCCAGCGTGCCCTCATCGCAACGGCTATAGCCCGTGGACCGTCACTGTTGATTGCCGACGAGCCAACGACCGCGCTGGATGCGACCGTTCAGAAACAGATACTCGATTTGCTGGCCGAACGTCGAAAGGCCGGCCATACGCTCCTCCTGATCAGCCATGATCTCGCCGTCGTCTCGCATCTTGCCGATCGTGTGCTTGTCATGAACAGCGGCCGCATCGTCGAGGCAGGTCCGGCGGAACAGATACTAAGACGACCTAAGCATCCCTATACGCAGCAATTGTTGGATGCCGTGCCATCCGCCAGCTCAAGGGGATTCCATTTATCTCCAGCGACAGCAGCGGATTTGCGGGCGACACCAGCGCAGCAGCACTCCCAGACCGGTGACCGCTCCAGGATTCCCCTGCCGACAAAGTCGATCGATCATCAGGTCCACATTCTGTCGGCTCGCAACCTCGTTAAACGCTACGGCGGATCGGGCGGTATTTCTGCCGTCAACGATGTATCCTTCGATCTCGCGGCAGGCGAAGCCCTCGGCATCGTTGGCGAGTCCGGTTCCGGCAAGACGACCGTTGCGAAAATCGTTCTTGGCTTGGCGGAACCAGATAGTGGAACGGTCTACCTCGACGGCGAGCGCTGGAGTAGTGTCCCCGAGAAAGAACGCCGTCACAGGCGCGCAAGCATGCAACTGATCGCACAGGATGCCCTCAGTTCCTTCGATCCCCGCTATACGGTTGAAAGAATCGTCGGCGAAAGCCTCGATAGCGTCGGCGTCTTTGGCGCCGCACGCCTCCAGCGCGTGCTTGAAGTGCTGGACGCGGTCCGTCTCGGCGAGGCGCTCCTGAAGCGTCATCCGCGCGAGCTTTCCGGCGGCCAGCGCCAACGTGTCGCCATCGCACGCGCCTTTGCGCCGCGTCCGCGGCTTCTTGTAGCCGACGAGCCGGTCAGTGCGCTCGACGTATCGGTGCAGGCGCAGGTGCTGGATCTGCTGGCCGAACTTCAGGCCGCATCCGGAACCTCGCTCCTATTCATCTCTCACGATCTTGGCGTCGTCCATCACCTGACCGATCGTGTTCTCGTGATGAAGGAGGGCCGGATCGTCGAAGCAGGCGCGGTGGAAGATGTCTTCGCCAGCCCGCGTCACAATTACACGCGCGCCCTGCTGGAAGCGGTTCCGGCTTTGACCTGAGAGGCGCGATCCGAGGCATGCTTTCGAACCATCAAGGAAATTCGCCATGACCAACAATCGCACCCGACGCCTGAAGACCCTGACAGGAGCAGGCAGCGTCATTTCAGCCGGCAACGACACAAATCCGGTCACAGGCATAAAGCGCGCCGTCGAACTCGCTCGCAAAGCCGAAGCAGAAAAGATCACCGGGCTGTTTACCGCGGATCTTCTCCACATCGACCCCGCGGGGCTTGCGGGAACCGCAGGGATACAGGAACCGATCGTTGCACTTGCCGCCTTGAGCCAGGTGACCTCTCAGATCGGTCTGATCGCCACGGTCTCCACCACCTTCCATTATCCTTACAATCTGGCCCGCCAGATCGGCACGCTGGACCATACGAGCGGCGGACGCGCTGGCTGGAATGCCGTGACCTCCTCGGTCGGCGAAGAGAATTTCGGCGAGACACTGCCAAGTCCGGAGAAGCGTTACGAGCGGGCTGCCGAGTTTATCGAAATCGTCAATGCGCTTTATGATGCCAACGAACGCAACGCGGCCGAGCGCAAGGCATCCGGCGCGATTGGCATCGATCCGACGAAATTTCATCCGATCAACTACCACGGCAAGCACTTTAAAGTCGAAGGTCCTCTGAACGTGCCGCCTTTGCCACAGGGTCGCCCTGTTCAATTTCAGGCCGGACAGTCCGAGGCAGGGGTGGGCGTTGGTGCACGATATGCCGAGGTGGTTTATACCTCTCAGCCTAAGTTCGAAGACGCCATCGCTTTTGCGACCGAGTTGCGGCGTCGGGCAACGAGTTTCGGACGTGCGGGCGGTCTGCCCTTCATCATGAACTCCTTCCACGCAGTCATCGGCGAGTCTGATGCAGACGTCGCAAGGCGCCTGAAGGAAAAGCACGAGCGGATCGATTACGAGCAAGGGCGTCTCAAGCTAGCGGACATGCTTGGTGGAAACCTTGATCTTTCCGACTTGCCGCTGGACAAGCCCTTGCCGGAAACCCTGCTGCCGGAAGTCACCAGTATCAATCGCCGGCGGGGCCGCGTGGAGATTTTTCGGCGTTATGCCCGTGAAGGACTGACCTTGCGAGAACTTATCATCCAGGCCCAGGAAACTGGACACTGGTCCGTTGCCGGCACACCGGAGCAATTGGTCGACGCGATCGAGGAGCGTTTCCGCGCAGGCGTTCTGGATGTCCTGTCTCTACATGGCTTTGGCAATCCCGATCAGGAGGACCTGCTTGTGAACGGACTACTGCCGGAATTGCGGAGGCGTGCGCTTATCGACACAGACTATGTCGGAGACGATTTCCGCTCGAATTTGGAACTTCCGCCTTACACAGCCGCGAACGGGACCTTCAGCTCGGCAAAACGCGCATGATCCGAGAATATGATTTCGGCTTACACTCATCCGCGGTTTCAGACGTACCGGCATCGGGATGAGCTTTCCTAGAGAACCCTGCCTTTAGCATCGAATTTATTACCCGAGCCGATCGCACATGCCGCGCGGGCTTTCGATAGCCACAAAGGCGTGTTTCAGAAATCGGCGATGGGATCTGCGACACCAGGCCGATCCGAACGGCGGATTATCCGATCTTCGCTGGAAGCAAAGAATGTCTTTCGGCAGAAAGCTTCGGCACGGACGCGATCAGATCGCGCGTATAAGTATGCCGAGGGTGCTCGAAGAGCTGCTCGACCGGCCCTGTTTCAACGATCGCGCCATCCTTCATGACGGCGATACGATGGCTCATGTGCTGAACCACGCCGAGATCGTGTGAGATGAAAATCATCGACAGTCCCAGCCGGCTCTGGAGATCGACTAGCAGATCCAGGACTTGGGCCTGCGTTGTCACGTCGAGCGCCGATACCGGTTCGTCGCAGATCAGGAGTTTCGGTTCCGCCGCCAGCGCCTGGGCGATGGAGACGCGCTGCCGCTGGCCGCCGGAAAGCGTGTTCGGCCGCCGCGCGAGAAGCTCCGCCGACAGGCCGACTCGTTCAATCAGCTCGGCTATTGTCCGCTTGCGCGCTGCCCGATCGAGATCACCGCGCAGTCGCAGTGGCTGCTCCAGCAGCCGCTCTACCGTGAAGCGCGGATCGAACGAACCGAGGGGATCCTGGCTGATGGTCTGAATAAGGCGACGCAGCGGCCGTCGCTCCGATTCGGCAAGTGCGCTCCAAGATCTGTTTTCGAAAAGCACGTCGCCGCTATCCGGGCGCCGCAGCGCTAAAGCGACCTTGCCGAGCGTCGTCTTGCCAGAACCGGACTCGCCGACGATTCCAAGTGTCTCGCCTCGCCCGACCTCAAGCGAAACCTGTCTAACTGCGTCGAAGCGGCTGCCGTCGGGGCGCTTGAAGTTTACGGAGACATCGCGGACCTCCAGCAACTGTCCTCCCGGTTCCACAACTCGCTGGCGTATTGGCGCGCCTTCGGCACTGCTCAACCACCGACCACGGGTCGCCGCGGTCGGCACGGCGGCAAGCAGCCGACGCGTATACTCGTGCTGCGGCGCGGACAGTACCCTGCGCGCCTGACCGGCTTCCACCAGGCGGCCATTCTGCATGACGACCACTCGGTCGGCGAGTTGCATCGCCACAGCGAGATCGTGAGTGATGAGAAGAACGGCATGACCGGCGCTCGCCAGTTCCTTGAAGACGCTGAGAACCTGCTGCTGAACCGTGACATCGAGCGCGGTCGTGGGTTCGTCGGCGATCAACAAGCGCGGCTGCGCGGCAAGCGCCGAAGCGATCAGCGCCCTTTGACGTAATCCGCCCGACAATTCATGCGGATACTGGGCGGCGCGATGATCAGGGTCGGGAATGCCGACCTCACCAAGCAGCTCTTCGACACGTCGCGCCGCTTGCGAGCGGGGCAGCAGACGATGCGCCAGGATCGGTTCGGCGACTTCGCGGCCGACTGTGCGCAAAGGGTCGAGCGAGACCAGCGCATCCTGAAGCACGAAGCCGATCTCCCGCCCGCGGAGCCGGCGCCAGGATCGCTCCGACAGGCTCAGGAGATCGAGCATTCGCCCGTCATGACCCGCAAGCGTCATCGCCTCCGCCCGGACGTCGGCCCGCGAACCAGCAAGGCCGACGAGCGTACGCGCTGTCACCGATTTTCCCGAGCCGGATTCTCCGACAAGCGCAAGGATTTCCCCGGCCGCGATCTGAAACGAGATGTCGTTGACGGCCTCAACACGGCCGCGCGGCGTCGGAAAAGCGACGCTGAGCCCTTTCACCTGCAGTAATATCGGATTGCCCGAAGAGGCGGTATTGGAACGGCTCGGCAGAATGGTGTTCAGGTTCAAGGTGTCTCCCCCTTGGACAACAAGGTCTGCAGCCGGCGGCCGAGAAGGGTGAGTGAGATCACGGAGATGGCGACCACCGTGGCAGGCAGCAAGCTGGTCCAGGGGGCGACATCAAGGAAGTTGCGGCCGTTTGCGAGCAGCGCCCCCCATTCCGGTGCCGGCGGCACAACGCCGAGGCCGAGGAAACTCAGTGCCGATGCGGAGAGAACGGAACTCCCCACCCCTATCGTCGCCAGGATCAGCAGGGGGCGAACCGTGTTCGGAATGATGTGGCGGATAATGATCGTCCAGGGACGTTCGCCGAGCGTGACGGCATGCTCGACATACCCAGAGAGCTTTACCTGCAGCACCTGCGAACGCACCAGCCGCGCATAGGAAGCGATGCTGGAAAGCCCGACGGCAAGCAGCGTGTTCGACGGCCCGCGCCCGAGCACAGCGATGACAAGCAGCGCCAGCAGCATTTCCGGAAATGCGAGCAGAATATCGATGCCCCGGACGAGAAGGCGGCCGATCGTCTTCGGCGCAAGTGCGGCCGCCGTGCCGAGCAGGATGCCGCCAAGTGTGGCGATCAGCGTCGCGCCGATGCCTATCATGAGCGACAGCGATGTTCCGTGGACGACGCGGGAAAACAGGTCGCGCCCGAGCTCGTCGGTGCCGAACCAATGTCTGAGATCAGGGCGCAGCAATATGGCATCCGTATCCACCGCTTCCGGATCGAAAGCAGTAAACCATTGCGGCGCGGCGACTGCGAAGGCCAGAACCACCACGATAAGAAGCGGAACGAATAAGCCAGGTGCCAACCAGGGATTGGCATAACCCCCACCATTTCCGCGCCGACGCAGCGCGGCATCGAACAATTCCGCGCTGCTCATTGTACCGTTCTCCTGAGACGAGGATCGATCAGGAGATAAAGGGCGTCGACTAGGAGGTTGATGACGGCGAAGACCGCTGCCGAAAGCATCACCAAGCCCAATACCAGCGGCATATCGCGAGTCTTGATCGCCTGTAATGTGATCTGGCCGATGCCGGACCGGCCGAACACCGTTTCCGTAAGGATGGAGCCGCCGAGCGTGCTAGCGAGAAGTGTGCCGGTCAAAGTCGATGCAGCAAGTGCGGCGTGACGCAGCCCATGGCGAAATCGCAGCATGGTTTCCCCGACGCCGCGAGCGCGCACCGTGAGCGCGAATGGCTGGGATAGGGCCTCTTCCAGCCCGTCGCGCAGCACTTGGCTCAGCAGCGCAGCCAGAGGCAGGCTAAGGGCAATCGCCGGCAGCACGAGGGCGGAAAGCCCGTCACTGCCCGTCACCGGGAACCATTGCAGTTGAAAGCTGAAAACTGACAGAAGCACGATGCCGATCCAGTAGACCGGCGTGCTCAACACCACCAGCTCGATGCCGGAAAGCGTTGCCGCAAGCCCTCGCTGGCGTCCGGCGGTCGTCAACGCGATGATGATCGCCAGAAACAGCGCGACAACGACGGCGCTGCCTGCTAGCTGCAGTGTCGGGCCGACGGCTTCCCATATCACCTCGATGACGGGCTGCCGATATTGATAGCTTTGGCCGAAATTGCCGAGCAGCGCATCGCCGAGATAGCGCAGATATTGAAGCGCCAGCGGCTGATCCAATCCGTACTGATGCACCAGCGCTGCGCGCTCGGCCTCGTCGACGATATTCTCGCCGCCGGCGAGGATCGAGACCGGATCGCCGGGAATGAGCTTGATGGCGATGAACGCAATCGTCGCCGCGCCCCACAGCACGGCAACGATCACACCCAGCCGCCTCGTGCCGGCACGGATCAGATTACGGGTTGAGCCAGGCATCGTAGAAATTCGGTTTGGCGTTGGTCGCCCAGCTAATGCCAAGCAGTTTCTTGGAGGCGCCGAGCTGATAGGCAGGGATGTAGCGCGGCACCGCGTACGCCTGATCGATAATCTCCGCCTGGATCTCGGCATAGAGCCGTTTCCGCTCTGCATCGGTTGCGCCGATCGCCTTGCTCAGCTTCTCATCAAGACTGTTGATGCGAGCATAATTGGCACCGTTGGGCGGCGCATAAGCGGAATGGAATACGGTGCGCAGGATGTCGGGCTCGGCGCGTACGTAGTAGAGCGAGACCAGATCGTAATCGTTGGCATTGGTGCGGCTGGTAAAGCCGCCGGCATCAACCGGATCGAGCTGAAGATCGAAACCAGCCTGACGCACCTGGTACTGCGCCGCCTGGGCAAGCGTGATATCTGAATCACCGACTTGCGCGCTGTCATAGACATAGTGAACCGTCAGGCGCTGGCCCCCCTTCTGGCGAATGCCATCGGCATCCTTCTCAGTCCAACCGGCTTCATCGAGTAACCGGTTTGCCTTGGCGACGTCGAAGCCCCACTTCGTCTTGACGCCGGGATCGTAATAGAGCGTCGAGGGCCCGACGATGTTGTCAGCCGGTTTCAGGGTACCGAAATAGGCAGCCTTCACAATGGAAGCCACGTTCACCACGCTCTGAAAAGCCTGGCGAACCTTGATGTCCGTGAAAGGCCCCTTTGATGTGTTGAGGAGAAAGGAGCTGCTGACGCCCGGATTCTCTTTCGTTACCACCTGCAAAGCGCCGTTACCCTGCACGGATCGGAAATTGGCGGGAGGAACGGCGTCGATAGCCTGGACTTGGCCGCTCGCCAAAGCGCCCAGACGAACTGATGCTTCCGGCAGGTATTTAAAATCGATTTCATTAAGATGCGCCGGCCCCGTATGTGTCGCGTAGCCGGGACCCCAGTTGTAGTCGGCGCGCCGGCTGAGCTTGCTGCCGCTGCCTTGGACGAAACTGTCGAGAACATAAGGGCCGGAGCCGACGACCGTGTTGTTGGTGCTCGTCGCCTTCTGCAGATAAGTGGGCGACTGAATTCCGAGGTAGGGTAAGCTCAGGCCCTGCAACAACGGCGCGAAGGACTGGCGGTAGCGTATGACGAGCGTCCGAGTGTCCGGAGCCTCGATCTTATCGATGGGACCGAGGAGTGACTTTGCGTAGCTGGAGGTCGTCTTGGGATCGAGAATACGATCGAAATTATATTTGACCGCCGCAGCATCAAGCGGCGTGCCGTCGCTGAACGTCACGCCCTGGCGCAGGTGAAATGTATAGACCGTATTATCGCCATTGATCTCCCAGCGCTCGGAGAGCCACGGGGAGAAGCTGTTGTCCGGAGCTTGACCAACCAGGGAATCGACGAGGTTTCGGGTGATTACCGCCGTAATCGAACTGCCGGTGATCGACGGGTCGATGATCGCCGTATCCGTTCCCAGCCCGACCTTCAGGACGCCGCCATCGACCGGCTTCGCAGCATCGGCACCTGCCCAGGCACCGTTGGCGGCCATGGTCAGAAGGAAAGCCACCACAGTGGCGCCAACACTGCCGCGCCTCGAAATACCGACGATTCTACCACTCATGATCCCATCCTGTTTTCTCAAAACACCTTTGCTGCCCGATATCGGCAAGGCAGCAACAACTGGGACTATAATTGTCTATAGATTTAATAGATAAAAGGAATTCTAATTCTTTGTGCGCCGATGTCGGAAAATTCCGGTTCCGAATTGCCCGATTTAATGGAGGCCGATCAGTTCGGCGGACAATATGATGAGGATGAGATGATAGTAGTCAAACGCGATTGACGTGGTTCGGTTGGATACCATGACGCTGTGCAACGATGCTGATCGTCGCGTTCGCCTCATACGTCTCCTAACGATGGCAAACTTCTCGGCAGTCGACAAGCGACGGCGGCGCTCGGGTCCGGACAGGACTTCTATCTTGGAATTGTGACTGGTCATAATGGCAAGTGGGTGATCGTGCCACTCATGTCCGGAAAGCGGGTTCAGATCGCTGGCGTTGGCTCACCAAGAGAAAGCATCAATCGGTTCGCCCAATTGAAGAAGGCGGCGCCATGGATCACATCGGCGATTTCCAGGTCATCAAGTCCTTCGTCGCGCAACTTTCCGATCTCATCGGCTCCGAATTGAGATGGCGTTGCTGTCAGTGCAGCTGACGCCCCAACCACAGCATTCCACCGGCTGCCCAAATCGGCTTGAAGACCCTCATCCAACAGACGCTGCACGTCATCCGTTCGCTTGGAATGATGGGAGGCAAAACGGGAATGCACCGAGGCGCAGAAAATGCAGCCATTCGTTCGCGATGCCGCCGTAGCAGCCAGTTCGCGCTCGGCCCGGGGAAGGCCCTCCGAAACATTGTAGAAGATATCCTTGTCCGTTTTGGTGCGGGCCTGGAGAATATCGGGGTCGCGCACCAGCAGCATGAAATAGGGCGATTTCGCGCGCGACGCATCTACAAGGCCGGCCCAATGACGCTCGGTCAGATCGGCTTCGTCAATTGGCTGCAGCCATGGCGTCCAGCCGATTTCAGCTTGGGTAAAGGCATTCGGCCGGTCTGCGATTTCGGGATGAATGACGGTTTCGGTCATGAAAGGATTCCTTGTTCGTGCGACTAGGCTTATGCGACCTTTCCGATATTGGCCGAGTTTTTCGCAAGCGCCCGGAGCCCGGCGACCACCCTGATCTGAAACGCCAAAAATGCCGCGATCTGTGACAAGGTGACAATGCCTGTGGTCGTCCAGCCGGCGTCGAGCAGCTTCTGCAGCGCCGCAGCACTTGCCTCCCTCGGACGGAAGACCAGAAGATGGCTGTGTTCGAGTGCCGCGCTGAGCTTCAGGTCCAGAAGTTTCCGGCTTTCGCCCGAAACCTCATAGACGAGGCCCGGCCGGTCCTCGCGGGAAAGTGGGCCAGCCGGATAGTGGCCGTAAGGTCCGGTCGTATCGCCGGTCTCCAGCTCCGCGCCGATGACGGCAACGAGCTCGGGACCATGCGTCTCATCCCGCAACTTGGAAGAATAGAAATTTGCGATCTCCGGTGCCTTGTGGAGGCCGGCAACAAAGGCGGCGACGGCAAAGCGCTCCGCCGGGGTCACGCTTCCCCAATGCTCGGGCTCGAAAAGAGCTTCATAGCTCTTCTGGGCATTGAGGCGCGTCTCGGGCCGTCGTGCCCGAAGGCCGTCAAGATCGGACCCAGGATCTATTCCTGCAAGGAAATCGATGACGTCTCTCGTCTGCAAAGTCATGGTCGATGCCTTTTCTTCGGATGCCGATATTAGACTTGCGCCGCGAAGCGGCGTTCATTTCCGGTGGGGCGCTGCTGCATCCAACCAAGCGCTGGGGCGACATGAGCAGCCGTCAGTTCCAGCGAGCGTAGAATATGTTCATGCGGCGGATCGACGGAATGCACTTGGAAGACCAGGTCCGTGACCCGCGCCAATGCCGTGTCTGCCTGAAGCGATGCGATAACGTCGTCAGGGGTGCCGACGTGAACATCGAATGCTCTGATCAAATCAGCCGTGGTTTCGCCCGGGATCACAAAGCCCGTTGCCTTGAAATGTTCGACGATCCGCCTCAGGCCGATATCGGCAAAGTGAAGGGCCTCTTTCCTGCTGTCGGCGACAAAGAGGCTCCGCGAACCCAATATTCGCGGTTGACGCTGCGCCGGCAACGCCGACAGATAGGCATCGATGATCGGGCCTTGCAGGTCCCAGAGCTTGGCGTCCGGCGTCTCGGCCGGCCGCGGCTGTGTGCGCGACAACATCAACCCGTCGCCATCGCGGCCGGCACGCAAGCCGCCACCAACGGAAAATGTCGCCTGCCAGACATGGTCGCGCAAATGCGGCGCTGCCGGATAGAGGCGGTTGCTGCCTGTAAGCTCTCCGCCCGCCCAGGCATCGCGCACCAGAGCAAGGTGATTGCCGTAGACCTCCTTGCGCTGGCTGCTTTCCAGACCGAAGGGAAGGAAGGCCTGCGAGGTGCCGCCCGTGCCGAAGCCGACCTCCAGCCGCCCGTCGAGCAGCTTGTCTAGCACGGCTGTATCTTCGGCGACCCGCACCGCGTTCTCCATCGGCAGCGTAATGACACCGGTCCCCAAACGAATATGCGAGGTCTGCGGGGCCAGGGCGGCGAGAAACACCAATGGCGCAGGCAAGCCGCCTTCGTCTCCGTTGAAGTGATGCTGCGCCACCCAGGCCGTGTCGAAGCCATGCTTTTCGGCGTGGATGATCTGCTCGGCAACCAGCCTGTAGCGGGTTCCAGCGTCCACCTGGTCTAGGACCCGACTGAAGAAGCCCAGTCTCTTCGGTAATGTTGGCGTACTCATGGGATCATCCTGCACTGATAAGGGTGGACTCGGTGGCCCGCGGAAACTTCTTGCCTGGCACCGCATCGATCAGCTCGCGCGTGTACGGGCTCCTGGGATCGGAAAAGACGTCTTCGACGCGGCCCGTCTCGACCAACTGCCCGGCGTTCAGCACCGAGACAGTGTCCGCGATCTGTCGTACGACGGCGAGATCGTGGGAGACGAACAGATAAGTCAGCGCAAGCTCGCGCTGCAGCTCGTCCAAGAGATCGAGGATCTGCGCCTGTACCGTTACGTCAAGCGCGGACACCGCCTCATCGAGCACCAGGATCTGCGGGTCGAGCACCAGGGCACGCGCAATCGCGACGCGCTGGCGCTGCCCTCCCGAGAGGGCCTGTGGCCGACGTTGCGATATGTCGACTGGCAGCCCTACCTTGTCGAGCGTGGCCGCCACCTTCGCCAATCGCTCACGCCGGGATAGGCGTTCGAAATTCAGCAACGGCTCCTCCACGATCCCAGCAATTGTCTGGCGCGGATCGAGCGAACCATAGGGATTTTGATAGACGAGCTGGATCTTCTTGCGCAGCAGCCTCAACGTTTCGCCGCGCAACGAAGACAGGTCGAGCCCGTCGATCAGCACCTGCCCTGAGGTCGGCTTCTGAAAGGCGGAAACGATCCTTATCGTCGTCGTCTTGCCGGAGCCGGATTCGCCGACGATTGCGTGGGTGCTGCCGCGGCGAACACGAAAAGAGACATCGTCGACCGCCCGGAAACTGCCGCTGCTACCGGTACCGAAATCCTGCACCAGCCTATCAACCACGACGATGTCGTCGGCCGGCGCGACGGATGCAACCGGGTGTGCCGGCGAGACCTTCGGCCGCGCATTCAACGATGGCGCGTCGGCAAGCAGACGGCTCGTATAGTTGCTTTGCGGGTTTGCGAGGATATCGGCCGTGCGTCCCTGCTCTTGGATGCGGCCGTGCTGCAGAACGATCAGCCTGTCGGATCGATCGGCAGCAACCCCGAGGTCGTGGGTCACCAGAAGGACCGCTGTGCCATATTCCCGTCTCAGATCGTCGATCAGATCAAGAATGTGCCTCTGCACCGTGACATCCAAGGCACTGGTGGGTTCGTCGGCGATGATCAGCGAAGGTTTCAACGCAATCGCAATGGCGATCAACACGCGCTGACGCATGCCGCCGGAGAGCTCATGCGGATATTGCCTGGCACGCAATTGAGGCTGGCTGAGGCCGACACGTTCCAGCAATTCGATCGCTTGAACGCGAGCAGCCGCTCCAAAGGTCCTGCCATGCACCGTCAGGATTTCGGCGACCTGTTCGCCGATCGTCCTCACCGGATTGAGCGAATTGCCCGGATCCTGCGGCACGAGGCTGATGATGGAACCACGAATGCCGTCCAGTCGCTTTTGCGGCCAGCCGGCAATATCCTGACCATTCAGGCGGATGGTTCCTTGCTGGAGAAAGCCACCTTCGGGCAGAAGGCCGATCAGCGCCTGTGCCGTGGAGCTCTTGCCGGAACCGGATTCGCCGACGAGGGCGACCACTTCGCCGGCGCGAACCTCAAAGTCAATATCGTGAACAACCGTGCGCTGGCCACTCTTGTCGCGATAGGCAACCCTAAGGCCCGAAACATCGAGTATCGGCGCACCCTTTTCCGTAATCGTTCCAATGATTGGAGCCGTCATTTCGCGATGCTCCCGATTGACCGGCTGATGTGATTGATGGAAACGACCACCAGGACGACGACAAGACCGGGCGCCGCCGTCAGCCACCAGGCGGTTGCGATATAGTTGCGTCCCTCGGCGATCAGCAGGCCCCATTCCGGTGTCGGTGGCGGCGCGCCATAGCCGAGAAAGCCGAGCGTCGCGAGCTGCAGGATCGCCCAGCCGGCCTGAAGTGCCGCAAAAGCGATCACCGAGGTCAGTGAATTCGGCAGGATGTGACGCCAAAGCACTTTGAGAAATGTCCCGCCGCTTCCGAAGGCGGCCTCGACATATTCGCTTCGGCGCACAGTCACGACTTCGGAGCGAACCAATCGGGCAAACTTGGCGATCAGCGTGCAGCCGACCGCGATCGCGGCGTTGACGGTGCCGAAACCGAGCAGAACGATGATGCTGAGCGACAAGAGAAGATCCGGTATCGACAGCATGACATCGACCAGCCTCATGATGACCGTCTCAATCCTGCCGTCGAACGATCCGGCAAGCACGCCGAGCGTCGTGCCGGCCACAAGCGCGATGCCAACGGCAGCGAGTGCGCCCGATAGCGAGTGGATAGCACCATAGACAATGCGGGCATAGAGATCTCGCCCAAGCGAATCCGTACCCAGGAGATGAATGGCACTGGGCGGTCGTAGATGTTGCCCGGGCAGGCCCTGGACAGGGTCATAAATCGTAAAGAGGCCTGGGAAGAGTGCCCAAAGGACGGCCAGTGCGAGGATGAGGCTCGCAAAGAGGAGACCAGGCTGCATGCGCGGAAAACGCCCGCCAGCTCCGGCGTTCTCGTGAAAATCGGTCTCAAGCGTCACGGGCGATACACTGACTTTCCGGTCGGACGCATCGAGGTCTGCATGATGTCGGGCGGTTTCGATCGTTGCCATCATGCGGCTCCCAGCTTGGTCTTCAGACGCGGATCGAGCACGGGATAGAGAAGATCGACCACAAGGTTGATGACGACGAACGCGGTCGCGGCAATAACGACGATTGCTTGAAGAACGGCGACATCCTGGCTGTCCACGGCCTGTTTCGTCAGCCCGCCGATACCATTGAGGCCAAAGACCGTTTCGGTGATGACCGCGCTGGCGATCAGCTCCCCGAACAGCAAACCGGCAACGGTTAAAACCGGTAGCAGCGTGTTCTTGGCGACGTGCCGCCACAGGACCTTGGCATGCGAAAGTCCCTTGGCCCGTGCCACGGGCACGAAGGGCTTCGTCAGGACCTCGTCTATGTTCTTCAGCAATATCTGCGCGAGCGGCGCCGAAATCGGCACTGCGACCGTCAGGATGGGCAGGAAAAGACCCTCCCATGGACCCGGATTGATGACCGGCACGAGGCGAAGCCGGAAAGAGAATATCTGAATGAGCATGATGCCGAGCCAGAAGGTCGGCACCGATATGAACAGCGACGGAATGGATTGGATCAGGCCACGCAGCCAGGCAAGACCGGAAAGATTGCAGGCGATTGCAATCAGAACGGCAAGAAGCGTCGCCACCACAAACCCCGATGCTGCAAGCAGAAGGGACGGTGGCAGGTTGGTGGCAAGCAGCGAGCTCACCGGAACGCCTGCCTGCAGGGAATAGCCGAAATCCCCCGTCAGAAAATTCCAGACCGCATGGGCATATTGGTGCAGGAACGATCCGTCGGCGCCATAAGCCGCCCTGATATCGGCAAGCTGCTCGGGGCTCAGCCCGTAATCCGGGTTCTGAAATTTGATCAGCACCGCGTCGCCTGGCAGCGACTGCAGCAACACGAACGAAACGCTGAAAGCCGCCCACAAGACGAACAGGGCCTGCCCGAACCTTGATAATATGTATCTTGCCATGCCACTACCATGTCTTCGCGCCAGGAGGCCCGGCACCACGCCGGGCCAGCCCCTTTTTGCTCAATGTTCGGCAAGCCAGGTGCTGTAGAAGGACGGGCGTCCCACAGCCTCGAACGCCACTCCCTTGACGTACGGTGCACCTGCAAAAACCTGAGGTTCCTCGAAGAACGGGATGACGTAAGCCTGATCCAGCAGATATTCCTGCGCGGCCTTGGCCGCAGCCAACCGCTTGCTGCGGTCGGTTTCGGAAGCGACGGTCTCGAGGATGCCGTTCAGCTTGTCGTCGAAGAAGATCGCCTTGGGATTGAGACCGCCCTTCTGCAGCAGAGCATCCCGGTTCTTGGGATAAAACTGGCTCTTGACGACGTCGGGATCGGCACGGCCGACTTCGGCGACAACCAACGGGGTCTTCGCCGGATCGACATTGTCAGTCACGACATTTCCCGACGTGCCGGCAAGAACCTGCAGCTTGACGCCGATCTTCGCCCATTGCTGAGCGACGAGCTGCAGTACGGCCTTGTTCTGCGGCTGCGGCAGAGATTCATAGACAGCAAGTGAAAGCGGCTTTCCGTCCTTCTGGCGAATGCCGTCCGCCCCCTTCTTCCAGTCCGCTTCGTCGAGAAGCTTCTCGGCGACGGCCGGGTCATAACTCAGGTTCGATGAGAGATCCGCGTATCCGGCCGCGGCCGATGAAATGACCGACTTTGCTTGCGGATAATTGGCTGAAAACAGCGTATCGACGATTTCCTTGTTGTTCGTCGCATGCAGAAGCGCCTGACGGACCTTGATGTCGGCAACGAGCGGATTATCGGGCCGGAAGGCAACGCTGTCGTTCACACCGCGCGTCGGTGCCGCATAGATCGCGAAACTCTGATCGGCGACCTGCTTTTCGTCATACGCCTGGAGCTGGCGAATGAAATCAGCCTGGCCGGACAGCAAGGCACCGATGCGCACGCTGTCCTCGCCGGTGATGATGTACTTGATGCCGTCCAGATACGCCCGGCCCTGATGCTCCAGCTTGCTCGGACCCCAATTGTAATCCGTGCGCGCCATCAGCGCGAGCTGCTTGCCGAGCGTCTCGCTCTCGACGACGAAGGGGCCGGAACCGATGATCTTTGTAGCATCGCCCAGCTGATCAAAGGGGAGCGCGAGTGTTTTCAGCGAAACCAGGCCAGAGCCGATCACCGACGTCCCCTGCAGGAAGCCGGGAGATGGCTTCTTGAAATAGAACTTGACGGTATAGGGATCGACAACTTCGCTATGGTCGTAGTTGTTGATGACCTCCGAAACCGGCTGCTTCAGCTCCTTGTTGCCGAGGCCGAACGTATCGTAATTCTTTGCAACGGCGTTGGCATCGAGCGGCGATCCATCGGAAAAGGTCACGCCCTTGCGGATCTTGAACGTATATTCCGTAGCGTTGTCGTTGACTGTCCAGGACTCTGCAACCCATGGCTCGATCTGAAGCGTCTGCGGGTTTTGATAGGTCAGCTTATCGGTGATCTGGTTGAGGATACCACCGTTCGGATAGAAACCACCGGCAGGCGGATATAGGTTCGTGTGTGCCTGCTGCTCAAGATAAATCAGCGTGCCTCCTTTGACCGGCTGGTCATCGGCGAATGCAACCGGCACAGCCAGTAACCATGCCGTCAATAGAGTTGCCGCGTTGAGTTTGGCTTTGATGCCCATTGTGTATAAGCCCCTGTAGGAAAATGCACTCCAACCTACGCCGGACATCTTATTAGCTATAGAATTTATATTCTAATTTGCAGGAAGCATAAGAAACGAACACATTGCGATCCCCTAACCAGCGCGATGGCGACCTTGGTGACACCGACCTAGTGGCTCACTCGTCGAGGCGACGACCAATAGTCGAATCGCTCGCCGACGGGTGAGCGACGCAGCCTCTGTATGGTTTGAAAACTCTCACGGCGTCCCGCATATCTCTCGTTCTTGAGAAACCCGCCTCTCGTATTAGAATGCTTTTTCGCGGCGAAGCGGCGATTTAGCATCGGCCGGAATGGTCGGCCGCATCTACTGCACTTATAATCCAGCAAATTAAATTAATTTCTCGAAACGCTAATCTGGCGCTCATACGAAATTGCCGGGACCACAGCCGCTTGGTTCAGCTTCATATTGGGAGAGACATTTATGGCTGCCACAGCCCAACCACTCATCCTCGATCATGCCGTCATTGGCGTCCTTGACGGATTGGATGCGGCTGCCGCTGTCTACCGCAAACTCGGCTTCACATTGACGCCGCGAGGCTATCATACCCTGGGCTCCATCAATCATCTTGCCGTATTCGGCGAGAACTATCTGGAGCTTCTGGGATTTCCTCAGGAGAACGACAGGAAGCGCGCCGACCTCTGGTCCTACCCGGTCGGCTTGAATGGCTTGGCCTTTCGCACCACCGATGCCGCTGCCCTGCAAAGCGAATTGGGCAAGGCCGGCAAATCCGTGACGGAATGGCGTGATTTTTCGCGCCCCGTTGACGTAGGGGGCACGGAAAAGTCGGCCAGCTTCCGCACCTTCCAGCTCGGCAAGGAGGCGATTTCCAACGGTCGCTTCTTCTTTTGCCAGCACAATACGCCGGAACTGGTGTGGCAACCGGCCGATCAGCACCATCCCAACGGTGTTCTCGATATCGTCGACGTATTTATCGTCAGCCGGGCACCGCAAGCGATTACCGAATTGCTCGGAGGATTTCCGAATACCGCAGCCCCTAGCGTCAACGACGAGGGCATTGCGGTCCAAGCCGGCATCGTCACGATCCGCATCATCTCCGAAGACAGGGCCGCGGCCCGCTTCGGCAAGGCCATTCCGCAGCATTTCGAGGGTCGCGAACGCAAGGTGGCGCTCGGCCTGAAAGTGAGATCGTTGAAGACGGCGGCGGACGTTCTGGCCGCCGGCGGCCAGCCGGCCATGCCCTTCGAGGGCGGCCTGTTTGTCGATGCAAAAGCGGCAACTGGCGTTGCGCTCTGGTTCAAAGAATAAGGAGCAGTCCTGTTTTATCCTGAAAAGGCAACGACTGGCTCGCATCCGGGCCGGTCGGAATGAGATCGGGCGCCTCTTACACCGCCTCCAGAATGCGGCGCTGCAGGTCGACGGCTCTGGGGTCGGCAAGCTCGCGCCGCGGACGGTCTAGATCGACGTCTATATCGAGGGCGATTGTGCCTTGGCGAAGGACGACGACGCGATCCGCAAGCGCAACCGCCTCGGCGACATCATGGGTGATCAGCACAGTGGTAAAGCCGCGATCCGCCCAGATACCCTCGAGCAGGCGATGCATGTCGATGCGGGTCAGCGCATCGAGCGCTCCGAAGGGTTCGTCAAGCAGGAGGATTTGCGGTCGGCTGACCAAGGCGCGCGCAAGCGCCACGCGCTGACGCTGGCCGCCCGACAATACGCTCGGCCAATCCTCCTCGCGCTTCTGCAGGCCGACGTCGGCAAGGACGGCTTGCGCCGTCTCCCGCCAGTTCGGCCCACGGGCAATGCCGACATTCTCGATGACGCGCTGCCAGGGAACGAGACGGGCCTCCTGGAAAAGCAGGCGTACTTCCGGATGAAGCCGATCGACCGCCTTTCCGCCGATCGCGACATGACCGCCGCTCGGCGCATCGAGCCCCGCTATCAACCGCATCAGCGTCGACTTGCCGCCGCCGGACCGGCCGACGACGGCCAGAAACTGGCCGGCCGGGACGTCGAGCTCGAAGTTGCTCAGCACATCGAGCTTGCCGAAGGATTTTCTGACATGGGTCAGCGAGATCGGCAGACCACCGCCCACCACCTCATCCGCAACGACCGCTGCTGATATCTCGGCCGCACTCATCGCTTCGCACCTTCGCCCGCCTGATAGGCTGAATGCCAGACGAGCACACGGCGCTCTATCAGCCGCGTGGCGATATCGGCAAGCTTGCCGAGCAGGGCATAGACGATAATGCCCAGCAACACGATATCAGTCTGGAAGAATTCCCGTGCATTCATCGTCATGAAGCCGATGCCGCTGGTGGCGGAGATCGTTTCGGCGACGATCAGGGTCAGCCACATGAAACCGAGCGCATAGCGCAGGCCGACGAGGATCGATGGCAGCGCACCTGGGAGGATGATGCGCTGGATCAGCGCCTTGCGATCGAGGCCATAGACGGAGGCCATCTCGACCAGCTGGGGATCGATGGTGCGAACACCATGGAAGGTGTTGATATAGATCGGGAAGAAGACGCCGATCGCGACGAGAAATATCTTCGCGCCCTCGTCTATGCCGAACCAGAGGATGACGAGCGGGATGAGCGCAAGGTGCGGAATGTTGCGCAGCATCTGCAAGGTGCTGTCGAGAAAGGTTTCGGCCGGTTTCCAGAGGCCGTTCAACACGCCGGCGACGAAACCCAATCCGCCGCCGATCACCAGCCCGATCAAGGCGCGCTGCGTCGAGGCAAGCGTGTGATAGAAGAGCGAGCCGTCAAGCAGCAACCGCCAGAAGGTGGCGGCAATCTTCGTCGGTGCCGGCATCAGGCGGGCATTGACCAGGCCCGTACGTGCCGCGATCTCCCAGGCGATCAGCAGCACGATCGGAAGCGCCCAGGGCGCAAATGCGCGCCCGAGTTCCCGGACATTGATCCTGCCGCGTGCACCGGCCGAATAGCCGGCCACCGACGTCTCCACCATCAGGCACCGCCCTTGCGCACGACGTCCGCGATGGAAATCTTGCTCGGGATGAGGCCAAGCTCGAAGAAGGTATCGGCGATTGCCTGCTGCTGCGTCACCACCGCCGCGTCCAGCGTCTTGACGCCATAGGACTGGCGCTTCAGCGCGATGGCGAGTACATCCTCCGGAATGCCGACGGACGGAGCAAGCTCCGCGGCTGCGGCCGAGGTATTCGTCTTTGCCCATTCATCGATTTCGCCAACCGCCTCGAGGACGATATCGACGGCCTGCGGATGATCGGCGACGAAACTCTTGGTGCTGAGATAAAACTGGTGGTTCGGCACTATACCATCGCCATTGCGCAATTCGCGCGCTTCGATCGCCACCTCGGCGGCCGCCTGGAAAGGGTCCCAGATTACCCAGGCGTCCACCGCACCGCGCTCGAAGGCGGCACGCGCATCAGCCGGCGGCAGAAAGGACGTCTTGATGTCGCTATATTTGAGACCCGCCTCCTCGAGCGCCTTGACGAGAAGGAAATGAACGTTCGAGCCCTTGTTGAGGACCACCGTCTTGCCCTTTAGCTCGGCAACCGATTTGATCGGACTATCCTTGGCCACGAGAATGGCTTCGCCCAGTGGCGCAGGCGGCTCGTGGGCCACGTAGACGAGAGGCGCACCGGCGGCCTGGGCAAAGATCGGCGGCGTTTCCCCGGTGGTGCCGAAGTCAATAGCACCGACATTCAACGCCTCAAGAAGCTGTGGGCCGGCCGGAAATTCCTTCCAGCTCACCGTATAGCCGATCTTGCCGAGCTTCTGTTCCAGCAAGCCCTTCCCTTTCAGCAACACGAGCGTGCCGTATTTCTGATAGCCCATCCGAACCACCTTCTCCGCCGCCGTCGCCGGGGCGATCTTCAGAAGAGGCAGTGTCAAAGACCCCGCCAAAAGGGCCGAAAACTTACGTCTTGAAAACTCCATGTGCACCCTCGCAGGCAAAGAAACCGATCTAACTCATATATTTTATCGAGTTTATCGACTATTCGAGGCGCTACGTTCTAAGCTTGGCCGCAAGGATAGTTTTTTATCCTAAGTTGACGCTGATATATGCACGAGCGCCGTGAGGCGAACTCGCCAGCCTCTGAAGACCGCGCCGCGATCTATCCATGCCAGAATGGTCAATGCGCGGATTTTCGGCTGGTTATGCAGTTGCCTCCACACACTCAAGTGATCGCCGGTTATCCCCGTCTTCTATGCGCAGGATCGGGAGAGCGGCATCAAGCTTCTCGGTAATCAGGCCTAGCTCGTCGTAATAAAATGGGTGAGGTGAGCGCCTTCCCACGGCTGCGTTCGACCGATATCGTCGCGTCGCACGAGTTCTCGCGACTGAAGCGCCATTGCCTCGACTGCTTCATGAAGACAGAAGTCCCGACACCCTGCCCCGCCTAACGCCGCTTGGGTTGGGAAGAGGTATGTGGTTGCCGAAGGTATCTGACGATAGTCTGCTGACTCGAGATGACTATTACGCTCCAATTTCCTACCATATGAAGAGCTTTGGATTATTATGGTGACGGAGCCGCCGCTGAGCACGCCTCCGTCACAAATGGCCCGATAGGCGAACTATTTTCTACTAATTTCGTAGAAAAAGAATGACCTGTCTTTCTCGAAGCATAGCCGTAATCTAGATTTCCTGCACAATCCAGCAGGACAGCGCATGCGGACTGTTGCGGTCGAAGCAATCGAGGTCCTGAGGCAAAGTGGACATGAGCCGGTATATCATCATTGGAGCGGGAGCGGTCGGCGCAAGCTTGGCTGCGCAATTTGAGCTTACCGGCATCAGCTACGCATTGGTCGGACGGGGTGCGCAAATCCACCATGTGAAGAAGCATGGCTTGAGCTACCAGCGGCCATCCGGTACGCAGCAGATCACTCTGAACGCCTTCGATCTGGCCGATCCGCCCGAGTTGACGCCAAGCGATATCCTTTTGCTGACGGTCAAGTCGCAGGACGCATCCAGCGCTCTAGCCTTCTGGTCATGGCGGCCTGCGTCGGAAGCGGCAGCCGCCGCGGCGGCAAGTCTTCCTGTCGTCACCTTCCAGAATGGATTGGCCACGGAAGCGTTTGCGCTCAGAACCTTTACGCGGGTTTATGGGGCGAGCATCCTGACGCCCGCACGGTTTACCGAGACTGGCAAGGTCGTTGCGGGCGGGGATCCACAGGTCGGCGTGGTCACGGTCGGGCGTTTTCCGCAGGGGCATGATGAAACGAGCGAACGCATTGTCGCAGACGTGAACCGCGCAGGCTATCTTGCCGAAGCCAGTCCCGATATCCGAAGTTGGAAATCCGCCAAGCTGCTCCATAACGTCCGAAACGTGCTGGAACTGTTCGACGGGCCTGCGGAATTGCGGGGTTTGATCAACGAGGCGTTGGTGAATGAGGCTCGCCGGGCTCTCGAGGCTGCCGGGTACCATTTGGCTTCCCCGTCTGAGAGAACCATCGATATTTCAGGTTGGCGCGTAGCGCAAAACAGCGGCATAGCGGCCGGTCAGCAATCGACCTGGCAAAGTTTTACGCGCGGCACCTCGAGCGAGGTCGATTTTCTGAACGGCGAAATTGTCCTGCTTGGTCGCCTCCATAGTATTCCGACACCTTATAATGAGGCAGTTCAAACACTTGCCGGCCGATTGGCGCATCAAGGCGGCTTTTCAAACCCAGTGCCGCTTGACGCAATCCGCTCGCTTGTCGACAGATCTCACCAAGGCATCGACGCCGGTCTCATCGAGACCGCGTGATCGGTTGCCTGCAAATCCGCAACAATGAAACCCATCCACCTGAAGCACCCCATGAGAGAAGCCATATCAGATCATATCCTTGTCGCGGCCGGAGCGCTTTTCTACAAAGAGGGCATCCGGGCTGTCGGGATCGATCGTATCATCGAAGAAACGAAGGTCGCCAAGGCGACCTTATACCGGCACTTCCCGTCCAAAGATCACCTCGTCGCCGCCTATCTCCAGGATCGCCACGATCGTGTCATTCGCTCGCTGCAGGGCGTCCTTGAAGCGACGAGCGATCCCCGCGACCAGATCAAGGTGATTTTCGAACGGCTGCACGAAAAGGCCGACAGCCCCGAATTCCGCGGTTGCGCCTTTGCTCTTGCGGTCGCCGAACACGGCGATTCCGAACGCGTCGTGTCGGTGGCGCGAACGCACAAGGCGATGGTGAAAGACATATTCGCCGCCATCATGTCGAGAACAGGCGGCCGTCCGGATCACGCAGCGGCGCATCTCTCCCTTCTCTATGAAGGGGCACTCGCCACCGTGGCGGTCGGCCGCGACCCGCAATCGGTGCTCGTTGCCCGCGACTGCGCACTTTCCGTGTTCGACGCAGCGATCCACGCAACCAAGCCTTCAAAAAAGAGTAGAACATGACAAAGACCATCGATTACTTCTTTGGCATCGGCTCGCCGTGGGCCTTCATCGGCCTTGAGCCGTTTGCCGAACTGGCGCGTGCACACGGCGCAAATATCCGGCCCTATGTCATCCCGCTCATCGAGGATAACGGTGCGATCTATTCCCGCAATCGACCGGAAGCGCGCCGCGCTTACTGGATGAAGGACCTGAAGCGTTGGGCCGCCCTGCGCGGCAAGGTGCTCAGCTTCGAAAACCGCGCCGCCCTTTCTGACCCGACGCCGGCCGGCTTCATGATCATTGCCGCCATTCAAAACGGCGTCGACTGGCTGCGACTGACACAGGCCCTTCAGCAGGCTTTATGGGGACGCGGCGAGGATATCGGCAACGCCGAGGTTCGCCGGGCGCTCGCAGATGCCGCCGGCTTCGATGGCGCCGCACTCGACGAGCAGGGCCAGAGCGAAGCCGTGCAGGCGATCTGGAAGGCCAATTACGAGACGGCCAAGACATCGGGCGTCTTCGGGCTTCCGACCTTCCGCTATGAAAACGAGCTTTATTGGGGACAGGACAGCCTGCCTTTCCTCGAACGGCATCTCAAGGGCGAGAAGCTCGTCGCCTGATTTCATGACCGCAGCTGCGCGGCGGATGCGGCTTTCCAGAGAGTTCTTTCGGAGTTTGCTATGTCGCTTTCCCTGCCCCGTTCCATCGTCTCGACCGAATGGCTGGCAGCGCTGAGCAGCCGTTTCGGGGATCGGTTTTCGACATCGCAAACTCTGCGTGAACAGCATGGCCGCGGCGAATCCCACCATGCGAGCGCAATTCCCGATGCCGTCGTTTTTGCGGAGACCACAGAAGAGGTGGCAGAGATTGTCCGCCTTTGCGCAGCCGAAGGCGTTCCGGTCATCGCGTTTGGCGCCGGGACTTCGCTCGAAGGCCATCTGACGGCGGTGCGTGGCGGTGTGTCGATCGACCTCTCGCGCATGTCGAAAATCATCCGCGTCGGCGCCGAGGATCTCGATTGCACAGTCCAGGCGGGCGTCACACGCGAGCAGTTGAATACCCATCTGCGCGACACCGGTCTGTTCTTCCCGATCGATCCGGGCGCCAATGCCTCGATCGGCGGGATGGCCTCCACCCGCGCATCCGGTACCAATGCCGTTCGCTACGGCACGATGCGGGAGAACGTGCTTGGGCTCACCGTGGTCCTTCCGAGCGGCCAGATCATCCGGACGGGAGGCAGAGCGCGAAAATCGTCGGCCGGATATGACCTGACGCGGCTCTTCGTCGGCTCGGAAGGCACACTCGGGATCATCACCGAGGTGACGCTCAGGCTCTATGGAATCCCGGAAACGATTTCGGCTGCGCTCTGCTCCTTCGAAAGCGTCGAACAGGCAGTTGCCGCGGCAATCGTGGTCGTGCAGCTCGGCATTCCCGTCGCCCGCATGGAGTTGATGGATCGCGGCCTGATCGCGGCCGTCAACGCCTATTCCAACCTGTCCCTGAAGATCGAGGATACGCTTGCCTTCGAATTTCACGGCTCGCCGGCAAGCGTTCGGGAACAGGTCGAGATGGTCGCCGCCATTGTGGAGGATAAGGGCGGCAAGGACTTCGAATGGGCCAATGCAGCCGAAGAGCGCAACCGGCTATGGAAAGCGCGTCACAATGCGTTCTACGCCGTCGTGTCGCAGCGGCCGAACGCCAAGGGCTGGTCGTCCGACGTGTGCGTTCCGGTCTCCCAGTTGAGCAACTGCATTCTCAGGACACGGGAACTGCTGCGCGGCTGCAGCGTGCCCGCCGCCATTCTCGGCCATGTCGGCGACGGCAACTACCATGTCGTCTTCGCCGTCGATCCGGCGAACCAGGCGGAATTGGACGAGGTCGCGGCAATCAACAAGAAGATGGTCGGGTATGCGATTTCGGTCGGCGGCACGTCGACGGGCGAACATGGCGTCGGCACGGGCAAGATCGGTTATCTCCGCCAGGAGCACGGCGACGCCGTGGATCTCATGACCCTCATCAAGAACGCCATCGACCCCGCCGGCATCATGAACCCGGGAAAGACCCTGCCGAGCTAGGTCCGGTCGGCCTCCTGTAAAAACGCACCGATCGCCAAGGACGCTCCGAGATGAACCCGTTCAAGACCCACAGCTCCCATTGGGGCGCGTTTTCCGGCCGGTACGAAAGCGGCAAGCTCGAAATCCGGCCGCATCCGGGCGATCCGCATCCCTCGCCATTGCTGGGCAACCTTTCGGCGATTGCCGACAGCCCGGCTCGTATCAGGCGCCCGGCGATCCGGCGCGGCTGGCTGGAAGGCGAGCCTGGCCATGCGCAGAGACGCGGAGCGGACGACTATCTGGAGGTCAGCTGGTCCGAGGCGGAAGAGCTCGTCGCGAAAGAGCTACAGCGGGTTTACGGTGGCTTCGGACCCGGCGCTGTGTTCGGCGGATCCTACGGCTGGTCGAGCGCCGGACGGTTCCATCATGCACAAAGCCAAATCCACCGCTTCTTGAACGTGCTGGGCGGATATGTGCGATCCGTCAACACATACAGTTCCGGCGCCGCCATGGTCATCATCCCGCATGTCCTGGGGCCATATGACCAGTTCGACCGCAAGAGCGTCACTTGGGATGCCATCGAGCGGAGCAGCGGGTTGATTGTCGCGTTCGGCGGAATGGCAATCAAGAATGCCGACGTGCACGGCGGAGGCATCAGTACGCATATCGTCCGGCAGAAGCTCACCGGTGCCAGCGCCCGCGGCGCCCGCTTCATGCTCATCAGCCCGCTGAAAGACGATTTTCCCGCTGAATTGAATGCGGACTGGCTGCCGATCGTACCGGGCACCGACGTGGCGCTGATGCTCGGGCTCGCGCATGTGCTTGCCAGTGAAGGGCTGCATGACCGCCCGTTCCTCGATCGCTATACAGTGGGCTACGCGCGGTTCGAGGATTATCTGCTCGGCCGTGCCGATGGATTGCCGAAGAGCCCCGAATGGGCTTCTGAAATCTGCGGCATCGATGTCGATGCCATCAGGAGACTGGCACGTGCCATGGCCGCCAAGAGGACATTGATCACCGTCAGTCATTCGCTGCAGCGCGCCGACTATGGCGAGCAGCCGGTGTGGATGGGCATCGTGCTCGCTGCAATGCTCGGGCAAATCGGATTGGATGGCGGCGGCTTCTCCTATTCTCTCGGGGCGCTGGGCAATATCGGCAAGCAGCAATTGGCGGCGCCGCTGCCGACGCTTGATCAATTCAAGAACCCCGTGGCGGACTTCATCCCCGTCGCCCGCATCGCCGACATGCTCCTCAATCCGGGCGAGGAGTTCCATTACAACGGCCAAGCCTTGCGTTATCCCGACATCCGGCTCGTCTATTGGGCAGGTGGCAATCCGTTTCACCACCATCAGGATATCAACAGGCTGCGGGCAGCCTTCAGACGGCCCGAAACGATCATCGTTCACGAAACGGCCTGGACGTCGACCGCCCGTCATGCGGACATCGTTCTCCCCGCCACGACGACACTCGAACGTGACGATATCGGCGCGGCAGACCGCGACGAACTCATGATCGCAATGAAGAAGCTGGTCGAGCCGGTCGGTGAGGCTCGGGACGACTACGAGATTCTTGCCGCGATAGCCCGCCGTCTTGGGAAGCACGCGGAATTTACCGAGAACCGATCCGGCCGGGAATGGCTTGCCTTCCTGTTCGAGACCACACGCAAAGCGCTCGCAGCCGGCGGCCATGACGCACCCGCTTTCGAAACATTTTGGAAACAGGGCGAACTTCGCCTCCCGCTCAAGCCCGACGATGGTGGACCGGCGCGCGCCTTCCGGAAGGACCCGTCCGCGTTTCCGCTGCAGACGCCATCGGGAAAGATCGAAATCTTCTCGCAGACGGTCGAAGATTTTGGCTACGACGACTGCGGCGGCCATCCGCGGTGGTATCCGCCCAGGCGAGAAATGGAAGCAGGCGGAAACGACTATCCGCTGTATCTGGTCTGCAACCAGCCGCATCAGCGCCTGCACAGCCAGCTGGACTATGGCGATTTCAGCCGTTCGACCAAAATCAAGGGCCGGGAGCCGGTTCGCATCAACCCGGTTGACGCGGCCGCGCGCGGCATCTCGGACGGCGATATCGTGCGGCTTTTCAACGCGCGAGGCAGCTGCCTTGCGGCGGCTACATTGAGCGACGACGTGCGAAAGGGCGTGATGCAGCTTGCGACCGGTGCATGGTTCGAGCCGGACGACCCGACGACAGAGAAAGCCATGTGCGTCCACGGGAACCCGAATATTCTCACGCGCGATATCGGAACGTCCCGCTTGGCGCAGGGCTCCACTGGACAGATTACCAGGGTGGAGGTCGTATGTTTTGCAGAAGAACCGCGGCCGGTGCGGATTTTCGAGGCGATGACGTTCGGAAAATCGCCGGCAAATCCGGCCATCGAAACTGCCCCGAAAAGCTGATCCTACCACCGTCGAAAACCACGGGAAAATAATCCATAATTTTAGTAGAAAAAGAACAACTGGTCTTTCTCCCTTAAGCCGCCCTGTTAGGCTATCGCCATGATCTTCTCGTAAAAACCAGGGACCTTTCATGGCCGAACGCTCTACCTTGCTCTCCCTTTCCAGGCGCCGTCTGCTGATTACGACATCCGCGGCAGCGGCCGCCGTTCTGCTCGCAACGAAAGGGCTCACTCCGGCTGAGGCCGCCGATAGCCCACGCGAGGGCGGCGACATCACCTTCCTGATCGACTCGCTCGGCGACACATGGATTCCGAATAACAGCGCGATCTCCAGCTTCCAGGGCCACATCTGGGGCCATGTAACCGACAAGCTCCTCTACGTCGATGCCGAGGGTAAGGTCAGTCCCTGGCTCGCCGAGCGCTGGGAGCAGAACAATGAAGCGACCGAGTTCACGCTTCATCTGAAAAACGGCGTAACGTTCTCCGATGGCTCACCGCTCGATGCGGCGGCGGTCGTCGCCAATCTCGACATCTGGTACGCCGGACGCAAAAGCGAAGGCATCAACCCGATCGGTCTCTTCCCCAAAACCTACGACCACGCCGAGGCGGTCGACCCGACCACGGTCAAAGTCTACTTCAAGAAACCGACGCTAGGCTTTATTCCGACGCTCGGCTATCACGGCTCGATCCTGATTTCCCCGAAAACCATTGCGCAGCCCGCTGCACAGCAGGCCGACCTGAGCAAGACTTCCGGCAGCGGCCCTTACGTGGTCGACTCCTGGAAGGAGGGCGATTTCGTCAAGCTCACCAAGCGCAAGGATTACAACTGGGGGCCTGCGGCGGTTGGTCATACTGGTCCGGCCTATCTGGACACCATCACCTACAAGCTGGTGTCAGAGCCGTCGCTGCGCGTTGCCGCCGTTCAATCCGGACAGGCCGATGTCGCCTACAACGCCTCTCCGCAGGAGCTGGAGTCTCTCAAGGCAGACGGCTTCACCATCGCGACGCCCCGCTATCTCGGTTTCGTCAACGGCTGGGCAATTAATACCAAACTCGCGCCATACGATGACGTGAAGGTGCGCCAGGCCCTCCAGGCCGGCATCAATCGCCAGGAAATCATCGACACCGTCTACACACCGGACTGGAAGCTCGCGACATCCTTCATCCAGAGCAATGTGCCGGGAGCGACAGACCAAAGCGCCCTGCTGGCCTACAATCCCGACAAGGCCGAGAAGCTTCTCGACGAGGCGGGCTGGATCAAAGGCGCAGACGGCATCCGCGCGAAGGACGGCAAGCAGCTGTCGCTGACGCTTAATTCCAATCCCTACCTCGCAACCTCGAAATCGATCGACGAACTGATCGCCCAGCAACTCGGCAAGATCGGCTGGAAAGTCGAGATCCGCGCCTATGACGTCGTAACATATGGCCAGAAGGTGAAGTACGGCGGTGCGGCGGTGCCTGCCTACGAGGTGACGCGCAGCTTCATCGACGCCGGCACTGTTGCCAGCATCCTGACGAACGCCAACAACGGCGAAAACTGGTTCGCCCTCGACGAAAGCGACAAGACCCTCAACGATCTCCGCGACAAGATCGCCAGCGCCGGCTCCATCGAAAGTCGCAAACCGCTCCTCGACGACCTGCAGAAATATGTCCTCGACCAGGGCTACTTCATCCCGCGTACGCAGATCGTCCAGCGGATCTACGCGCAGTCTCCCAAGCTGACAGGCGTGGTCTACAACGGTGTCGCCTATGCCAGCTACTACACCGCGACGAAGAGCGAATAATCCGCAGTTCGACCGAACAACGCGAGAAGGTGACCGGCATGAGCAAAGCCTACCTGAACTACGCCGCAAAACGCCTCGTGCAGGCGATCGTCGTGATCCTGCTGGCTTATGTCTTCACGTTCGTCGTCGTCAGCATCCTGCCCGGCGATCCGATCACCAACGTGCTGAACAACCCGCAGAATGGGTTCACGCAGGAGGAGATCAAGGAGATCATCGCCGCCCAGGGCCTGGATAAGCCGATCCCCGTCCAGCTGTGGACAGCCTTTTCCGGCTTCGTGACCGGCGATCTCGGTCTGTCGATGCGGACCAACCGCCCCGTGACAACCCTGATCGCCGAAGTGCTTCCCTCGACGCTGGTCCTTGCTTCTGCAGGCCTCGCCGTCGCACTTCTGCTGGCGGCGGTGATCGCCTATGGCACGCAGTTTCTGTCAAAAGGGTATGGCCAGGGCCTGCTGCGAGGCTTCCCGTCACTGTTCCTGTCGGTGCCGAACTTCGTGATCGGCCTGGTGCTGATCCACCTTTTCGGCTTCCAGCTCGGCGTCTTTCGCGTAATCGAGCCGGACAGTTTCTGGGCGACCCTTTTTGCGGCCATCGCTCTCGGCATCCCGATCTCCGCGCAAATCGCCGAAGTGCTGATCGCCAACCTCGACCATGAGTCGAGGCAGGAATATGCCGCCGTCGCGCGGGGCCGCGGCCTCGGGCAGTTGCACCTGTTCGTCAAGCATCTGCTGAAGCCGTCTTCGCTCCCGGTCGTTACCGTCGTCGCGTTGACGATCGGCGAGCTGCTCGGAGGCTCGCTGATCACCGAGACGGTCTTTGGCCGCACCGGTCTCGGCAGTTTGGTGCAGCGGTCGGTCAGCACGCAGGACCTACCCGTCCTTCAGGCGGTCGTCTCGCTGGCGGCCGTGGTCTTCGTCGTCATCAACCTGCTCGCCGATCTTACCTACCCGCTGCTGGACCCCCGCGTAAAACTCCTCGGCGCAGCCGAGCGTCGTCCAACCACGGCCGACGAAGGCTCCGTCGACATCTCCAACGTGGTGACGTCATGACCCTCGCCTCCCTCTCCTCTCCCGCGCGCGTCACCGCGATCGGCCGGCTGTCGGCGCTACGCGTGCCCCCGGTCGTCGCTCTCTCTTTTGCCGTCGTCACGCTCGCGATTGCCTGGTCGCTCGCCCCCAGCCTGTTTACGAGCTATAGCCCGGTCAACGGCGTACCAGCCCAGAAGCTCTTGGGCCCGAGTGCGGCGCACTGGTTCGGCACCGATCACCTGGGTCGCGATCTCTACGCGCGCGTCGTCTATGGCACGGCCTCCTCGGTGGCGAGCGCACTGATTGCCGTGATCATAGGCGTTGTCGCCGGTGGTCTCGTCGGCCTGCTGGCCGGCTTCTTCGGCGGTTGGGTGGACACCGCCTTCGCCCGTCTGGTCGATGTGTTGCTTGCGATCCCCAAATTCCTGCTTGCCGTGATCGTCGTCACCGCGATCGGTTTCGACACCACCAACGCCGCCATCGCGACGGGCGTGTCGGCTGTGGCCCTTTTCGCCCGAGTGATGCGCGCCGAGGTCATCAAAACGCGGCAGGCGACCTTCGTCGAATCTTCCTTTCTATTGGGCGGGTCACGCTGGCACATCCTATGGCGCCACGTCCTGCCGAACGCATCACGCTCGGTATTGCCGCTTGCCGTGCTGCAGTTCGGCGACTCGATCCTGGTGATCGCCAGCCTTGCCTTTCTCGGATACGGCGACCCGCCGCCGGCCTCCGACTGGGGCCTGCTGATCTCGATCGGCAAGGACTACCTCAAATGGCCATGGCTGGTTTACGCACCTGCCTTCGTCACGATCGCGACCGTCCTCTCTGTGAACAGGATCAGCCGATGGCTCCGCAAGATAGACTGACCGCCACTTTCACCCGTGCCGAGACCACCGCGCCACCGCACGGATCAGTCCCTCTCCTGCGGGTCGACGACCTCTCCGTATCCTACGGGCCGCACCAGGTCGTCGCCGGCGTGGGATTCGAGCTCGGCCGCGGCAAGAGCCTCGCCCTCATCGGGGAGTCCGGCTCGGGTAAGTCGACCATCGCCCGCGCGGTCCTGCGGCTGCTCCCCGACGGCGGGCACGCCACAGGCCGCGTCGAGTTCGATGGTCAGGAGGTGCTGGGGCTCTCCGGGTCTCGTTTCCGGCCGCTCAGAGGACGAGCAATCGGCTTCGTCCCGCAGGACCCCGGCAACTCGCTCAACCCCGTGCGGACGATCGGTGTCCAGGCGATGGAGGCGGCGGCACTCATCGACGAGCCCAACAAGGCGGTCCGCAAGGCGCTCATCCTTGAAACCTTCGCCCAGGTAGGGCTCGATAATCCTCAACGCGTCTACGACTCCTATCCGCATCAATTGTCCGGCGGCATGCTGCAGCGCGTGCTGATCGGCCTTGCGGTCCTCCCACGCCCATTGCTGCTGGTGGCGGACGAGCCCACCTCCGCGCTCGACGTCACGATCCAGAAGCGAATTCTCGACCTGCTCTCACGATCGCAGCACGAGCTGGATATCAGCCTGCTCCTCATCACCCACGATCTGGCGATTGCCGCCGAGCGGGCAGACACGCTGGTGGTGCTCAAGGACGGCACCGTCCAGGAGGCCGGTCGCACCGCGACTGTTTTCTCCTCGCCGAGCTCGGCCTACGCGAAGAAGCTGCATGCCGACGTTCCGGCCCTCAATCCCGACCGTTATGCCGGACTGCGCAACCCGGGCTTCCGTTTGCTGAGGAGCGAGGCCGGCAAGACGCCGAAGATCGAGGTCAGCGGCGTCACCAAGAGCTTCGCGGTCGACGGCAAGATACTGACTGCCGTCAACGACGTGTCGTTCTCCGTTCAGGCCGGCACCACGCATGCGCTGGTCGGTGAATCGGGGTCTGGCAAGACGACGACGATCCGGCTGCTGCTCGGGCTCGACGAACCCGACACGGGAACCATCTCGGTCGCCGGCGAAGAGCTCACCGGTCGCTCGCACCAGTCGCTGCGTGCAGTGTGGCGGCATCTTCAGCTCGTCTATCAGAACCCGTTCACTTCCCTCGACCCGACCTGGAAAGTCGAGCAGCTGGTGCGCGAGCCTCTCGACCGGTTCAAGATCGGAACGCCCAAGGAGCGGGCCGAGCAAGTCCGCGAGGCGCTCGCCAATGTCGGGCTTGGCGAACACCTGCTCAGCCGCAAGCCAGGGGCCCTGTCCGGCGGCCAGCGGCAGCGCGTGGCAATCGCCCGGTCGCTGGTCCTCAAGCCCGACGTGATCGTGCTGGACGAACCCACCTCCGCTCTCGATGTCAGCGTGCAGGCCGACATCGTCGAAGTGCTGCTCTCTCTCCAGGCCAGGCTCGGCCTGACCTATGTGTTCGTATCTCATGACCTGGCGCTTGTCCGTCAGCTGGCGCACACGGTCTCGGTGATGCAGCGGGGCAGCATTGTCGAACATGGAACCGTCATCGATATCTTCGACAATCCGCAACATCCCTATACGGCATCGCTGCTGGAATCGATCCCGTCCGGCATCGCCGGTCCCGCCCACGTACCACAGCTAAAACCCCGACACATTCTCCGTGGGGAGCGTATCGCATGACCATCGCTGTGCCCACCGGCGCCCTCCCCGCATCGTTCCGCCCGAAGCAGCGGCTGGGTTTCAACACCAGGGTGTCGTTCAACGACGAGGCCGGCCCGGCTCAGGGCTTACGGGACGGGATCGCGCTGTTCAAGCACGCCGAACAGCTGGGCTACCAGTCGGGCTGGGCCTATCAGCGCCACTTCGATCACTACCTGTCTTCACCGCTTCCATTCTTCGCCGCCGCCGGCCAGCATACAAGGCGTATCACGCTCGGATCGGCAGTTATCCCGATGCGCTACCAGGATCCGATCCTGCTTGCCGAGGCCGCCGGTACGACGGACTTGCTGATCGACGGCCGGCTGGAGCTCGCCATCTCGACCGGTGCCAACGGAGCATTCGATGCCGTGTTCGGCCCCGTCGACACCGACGCGCGCACGGAAGCCAAACGCCGCCAGACGCGCTTCCTCTCCGCGATCGCAGGCGACGTCCTGCACACTGTCGTCGAGCCGGGCCAGGGCGCGCCGCAAGGTGCCGAGTTGCGCGTGACGCCGCATAGTCCGACGCTCCGGGCCCGCATCCGGCAAGGCTCGGCCAGCCTGAGCTCGGCGGTTCAGGCGGCCGAACTCGGTATCGGACTGATCTCGGGAACCGTGCTGCATGACCAGGCGGAAGGCGAGACGTTCGGGCAGTATCAGGCCCGCATCATCGAGGCCTTCCGCACCACCTGGCGCAAAACTTGGGCCACGGAGCCGCCGCCCGTAGCCGTCGCGGCCTCCATCCTTGTCGGCACCACTGCCGAGCTTCGGGAAAAATACGCCGCCTATGACCTCGAGCGTCGCACGAAAGGAATTGCGGCGTCTCGGCCCAAAGGCGCGCTCCAGCCTGCCAACCAGCCGGCCGGCATCCAGATTTCGCCTGTCTTCCAAGGCACGCCCGACCAGGTGATCGAGACGGTATTCAATGATCCAGGGCTCGCCGCCGCGGACGAGATCGTGCTCTTTCTGCCGCCGGCCTTCGGGCTTGCCGAAAACGTGCGGCTGTTGACCGATCTGGCCGAGACGGTGGCTCCAGCGCTCGGCTGGTCACCTACCTTCGGACAATGAGCCATCGAGGCCGAAGAGAAGCCCCCGTCCCATCTGATCGGCCGTCACGCCAATATTTTCTACTTTTTCTATAGAAAAAGAAAGACCTGTCTTCCTCTTCCCTCCACTGCGACTTAACCTCGTCCCATCGTCGGAAACCTCAAGGAGCGCACATGGTCGCGGAATTCATCAGTGTCAGCTTTCCCAATGCGTCGAACGACCTGGACCCCATTCCCGACGCGCCGCTGGATCCTCGATTCCTTCAGCGTTACGCCCGAACTCTCGACGACTACGGCTTCAACTATACGCTGATTCCATACTCTTCCTCGTCCTTCGACCCCTTCACGATCGGCGCCACGGTTCTCGCACATACGGAGAGCATCAAGATCATCGTCGCTCTGCGACCGAACACCGTCTATCCGACGGTCGCAGCCAAATCGCTGGCAACGCTCGATCAGCTGAGCGGTGGCCGCGTCGTCGTCCACTTCATTGCTGGCGGCAGCGACGAAGAGCAGGCGCGTGAAGGCGACTTCCTCAACAAGGAAGAGCGCTATGAGCGGCAGGAAGAATATATCCGCATCCTGCGGCTTGCCTGGACGTCGAAGGAGCCTTTTGATTTCGACGGCAAGCATTATCAGTTCAAACAATTTCGCAGCGCGGTGCGGCCGACCAATGGGCTCATTCCGATTTCGCTCGGCGGCTCATCGGACGCCGCCTATCGCATCGGCGGTTCGCTCTGCGACATATTTGGGCTCTGGGGCGAGCCGCTTGCGGAAACAAAGCAGCAGATCGAACGGATCTACGCCGAAGCGGCAAAGGCCGGCCGGAAGGATCGCCCGCGCATCTGGGTCACCTTCCGTCCGATCGTCGCCGAAACCGACGAGTTGGCATGGGCAAAAGCCCATAGGGTGCTGGATCGGCTGAACGAAAACCGTCAGCAAGGCTTGGCGCGAGCACCCGTCAACGCTGCGCGGCCGGCCAATGTCGGTTCGCAAAGGCTTCTGGACATTGCCGCCCGCGGCGACGTGCACGACCGCGCTTTGTGGTACCCAACGGTCACCGCCACCAATGCCAGCGGCGCGACCACCGCACTCGTGGGTTCACCGCGCACGATCGCAGATTCCATCCTCGACTACATCGATCTCGGCGCCGATCTGATCTCGATCCGCGGCTATGACAACTATAACGATGCGGTCGACTACGGGCGCTACATCCTTCCGCTCGTGCGCGAAGGCATTCGCGAACGGGAAGATGCGAAGAAGAAAGCCGCTGCGTGACATGCGCGGTCTGGTTCCCTCGCCGGACCGCGCAAACGCCTCCCAAGCTTAGCCGGAGCCAACCGCTCTCTCCTAAGGGTGACGTCCCTCGACAGACAGAAAGTCCGAGCCGCATGTCCGATGATCCAATGGTGCCAGACGCTACCGTGCGCGTTCTCGCAGAGGCCGCCCCGGATGCGGATCAAACCGGTCAGTTTCCCTGGACCGGCATTCGAGCCGTGCACGAGAGCGGGCTGCTTGAAAGCACCGTTGCCGCTCGTTATGGCGGCCAGGGCGCCACGCTGAGCGATGCCGCCCACATCCTGGCCGCCCTGGGACGAGGTGATCCTTCGGTGGCGCTGATCAGCGCCATGACGATCTTTACCCATCTCGGCCAGGCGGCGAAAAATCATTGGCCGGACGATCTCTACCGGCGGCTGCTGGGCGAAGCGAAGCAACGGCCGTTGTTGCTGAATGCCGCCCGCGTCGAGCCGGAGTTGGGTTCGCCAGCGCGTGGCGGCCTGCCTGCGACGCTCGCCCGCCGCACGGCGAACGCCTGGTTGATCACGGGCCGCAAGCGCTTCGTAACAGGGGCGTGCGGCCTTACCCATTTCCTCGTCTGGGCGCATACGGACGAAGTGCCCGCGCGGGTCGGAACCTTCGTGGTGCCGAACGGACTGCCCGGCATTCAGGTGATCGAGAACTGGAAAAGTCTCGGCATGCGCGCTTCAGGGTCGCATGATGTCGAATATACCGACGTCGAGATTCCGGCGCAGAACGCGCTGGACCTCGTTGATCCCTCAGTGGCCCAGCAGGACAACCGGGCGCATGCGGCGATGACCTTGGCCTTGACCGCAATCTATCTCGGCGCCGCCGAGGCCGCACAGGCGGCCTTCATCCGCTTCGCCCATGAACGTGTGCCGGCCAATCTCGGTCATCCCATCGCTCGCACGGAGCGCTTCGTGGCGCTTTCGGGTGAAATCGACCTGCTCGTCTCCGGCGCCCGCCAGATCATCTTTGGCGCGCTCGAAAGCAACCACGGCGATTCGGAAAGACTGATCAGGGCGAGGCTGCTCGCCGGCCGGCAAATCCGCGACGCTGTGCAGATCGCGGTCCGCGGCATCGGCAATCCCGGCCTCAACGCCGAGGTGGGCCTTGAGCGGCATTTCCGGGATATCCAGTCCGTGCTCGTTCATGCTCCGCAGGAAGATACATCCATCTCCATCCTCGGCCGCTCTGCCTTCGACCGATGGCGCCGGGCCGCAGCCGTTCAATTGGAAACCTCGACGAGCGCGCCCGTTCTGAAGACGGCCTGAAGGAAGCAATCGAACGTTGCCGCCTCCCTGACGCCCCCCGAATACGCTTTGAAAGGAACTGAAATGAGCAACAATCTGATCGTCGGCTTCTCGGGCAATATCTCGCGGCCCTCAAGCACCAGGCGTTTCGTGGAAAGCGTGACGGAAGCGCTGGGAAGGCAGGCCGGCCTGCAGCACGTGGTTTTCGACGTCGAGGACCTCGGATCATCTCTGGCGGCGGCAAGATCGGTGACCGATCTCGATCCCGCCGCACGAGAGGTGATCCGAACGATTGTCGAGGCCGAGGCGCTTGTCATTGGATCGCCGACCTACAAAGGAAGCTATACGGGTTTGTTCAAGCATGTCTTCGACTTGCTCGACCCGTCGGACTTGCGCGGGAAGCCTATCCTTCTGACAGCGACTGGCGGCGGCGACCGGCACTCCCTGGTTGTCGAACACCAACTCCGCCCCCTGTTCGCATTTTTCGAAGCCTTTGTGCTGCCGACGGCGATCTACACATCGGGCCGCGATTTTACCGATGGCAAGCCATCAGCGGCCATCCAGACCCGCGTGAATCAAGCTCTCGCCGAGGCTTCGGTTCTTGTGAAGGCCCGCTCGGACGCCGCCGCGATCGCTGCGGAATAGGCTTCATCGTCTATTATGAGATCGACGGCCGATGCCTATCTTTCAGCGGGGATAAAGTAAGCGTCGTCATTCGTCGCGGTTCCAGCCTTTGCTTTCAGCGGTCTTGGCGACAAGAGCTGCATAGTCCGCGCTTATCTCTTCCAGCTTTTTCACCAATCCGGAATCAGCCCCGCCGAGCAGGCTTATATAGTCTTCGCCTTGTTTGGACTTCTCCCAATCATTGCCGACAAATCGTGCCACTGCCTTGCCGGAGGCGGAGACTTCTGGCTTCGGGGCGCCAAACGAGGCCGTGGTTCGCTTCAGGCCGTCAAGGAAGGCAGCGTCGTCGAGACCGCTGTAGGGTTTCCCGTCGGAATTGGTGACATTGAGAAAGATTTGTTCATCTCCGAATGCCGTATAGCCGCCGCCCAAACCCTTTTTCGTCGCATCAGCCGTCTCAAAGAATTTTTGCGCGACCGCTGCGTTGAGACTGTCCTTGGGAAATCGAACGACAACAAAGCCGGTCTTCCCCCGCGTGTCGTCAAGACGGGAGACGAGCACGCTATATTGTCGGAAAATATAGCCAAGGGAACCTGCAAGGCGATCGGCCGTGACATCCTCGAGCTCTCCCTCGGTCTGAAGCGACGCATTGGTTTTCAGGAGATATCCGCCGGGCGTCACTTCCGTTTCCAGCGTTGCAGGGTCGATGCCGTTGGCCGATATGATTTTCGGCACGATCTCTTTCAGCACCTCCGCTGAAAAGGCCACCCGATCATCATAGCTGGCCTGGGCAAGCCGCGGCAGGTGGAAGCCTGCAGATGGCGTCGCCTCGTAGGATAGAAGCACCTTCTGGCCTGCTACAGCCACATTCTGGAATGCGAGCGGAATGGCGGCAGCTAAAATTAGCGCCCTCACTATGGTTCGCAATGAGGAAGCTTTTTTGGCGAAAAATCCGCGTTGCATCCATTATCCTCCTGGTTGGCGTCATAAATGCCGGTAACGGCCCGAACAGAGTTCGTTGGAGAGCTCCGCGCATCGCGCGCGAAGTTCGCTGTCGGTGCCGTCGTCGAAATGATCGTCCAGGAGCAGGAGACGGTATTCGCGAACCAGCAGCCTCGTTTCGAGATCGTCGCGCAGCGCAGAGAGACGGAAGAAGTGACGCAGCCTGCCCATGCCATCCCCCTTCGTTTATGCAGCGCAAGGAATGCTGCCGCCAGGCGCCGACATCAATTTATGAATGGCCCGCAAAACGTCCGAGGGGGAGGCAAAGCGCTGACCGTCAAGATCATGCACATGAAATTTGACGGCGATGAATTTCAGCGAGCCGTTGTCTGGAATGACGATGCCGACGGGAATACCGGCATATTCGATCACCTGTCTGGTCATTGAGGTCACCCTTCCTCGCCCCTCTTGAGCGCTCCGCCGCCGCTATAATCTACTAATTTAATAGACTATAAGGCGCAGAGGTTTGGATGACTATTCCCATCGATGCCAAATAAACTCTCGGCCAAAGAAAATAATTCCAATCCGCAACATGAAGCGCCGTATCCGATACCCTGCTCGCATGATCAGCCTCGGCGTTACGGGGTTCCTGACAACAGGCATTAGCCTTTCAAAAGGAATTGGGCGGACGTGAGAAAATAGTTCCGGGCGGTCGCGTTTACCTGACGCTCTCCCAACTCCGTCAGAGCCCTGGCCTTCAAGACTTTGGCGTCAACGTTGTCTGTATCGACCACCAATACATGGTCGGCCAGTTCGGCAGCCCATTGAAATTCATGCGCCTCGATCGCTTCCCGTACCCGGGCCAGCATTTCGTCAGCGCCGCCGGCCAGATCGAGCATCTTTCTCGCACGCTCGGCCGGCGGCAGCGGGAAGATGTTGGTGGCATTGCCGTCGAACCAGCCCACATAGTCGGCGTAGATACCGCGCACCGTCCAGGCAACGCTGCCATAATATTCCTGCAGGTAGGGGCTTTCGGCCAATTCCGGCGAGAGTTTCACCTCTTGAACCAGCTCGTCCGGCCTCATTCCTCGCCTGATGCCTGCCAATGTCTGGTCGAGAACGGTCTTGATGCCATCCCGATATTGGGTGAGAGCCTGACGGACGCTGTCTTTGCCAAGGATCGGGCGCATGTGCCCCTGCACGAGGTATTGGGCGTTCAGAAGGATCATCTTTTCGAGGCTGGCGATCCACTTTTCGGGCGAACGCAACCGCAGCCCCCTGAGGGGCGAGAGGTTCGGATAGGATTTGTAAAAGTCGTCACCGGGCAAGAGCACGCCTTTGCGGGGAATCCAGACAGCGATATTCTCGGCGGACTCGCCGGGCGTGTGAATGAGTTGCATTTCAACGCCTGCGATGTTGATTGTTTCCTCTTCGCCGTTGAACGTCCGGTTTGGAGGAAGGAAACCCTCGCGCGTGTGCCGCGTCACCCGGCCATATTCGAGCTGAGTGCCGGCATTGATGAACAGCTCATCGGGCAGCGTTGTGCCAAAGGCATCGCCGCCATCGCGCTGGCCCCTTCCGAATTCCGCAGCGGAATCGACAAGGATCTGGTGGCTATGGATCTCGGGGCCGTCATTGCCGGCAAAAACACCGGCGCCGCCGGAGTGGTCGGGATGATTGTGCGTGTAAACGATCGCGCGAACCGGCCGCACCATCCGATCGCCGAATGCCTCGACGATCGCCGCGGCATCGATCGGATTGGCGGCCGTATCGACAATGATCGATCCGCCCTCGCCCTGGATCAGCGTCACATTGCTCGCCGAGTAACCGATCGCCACGAACACCCCGTCGGTGACTTCGATGACGTCCTTTCGGAACTCCGCCGAGCTGGCGCGAAGCTGCTCGCGCCCTGCAAATTCGTCGTGAGCCGCGTCCGGCGTTGAAATTCCTGCAGACGAAATGAATGCCATATCCTGACCCCGCATCGCGATTCGATGACCGTTGCGTGTTATATCCGACTGCGCAGAGCTATGCCCGCTGCGGATTGCATCGGCTCCCACCTTCCGCCCATGCCCCATTCGGTTTGCTCAAAATCACGTTCTGGCCTGCAGTTTCGCCTCCAGCCAGATGCTGTAGCGCGAGGCACCGAAGCTGATCGCGAAATAGACGCAGGCGGCAAAGACAAAGGCCTCGCTGTGGAAGCCGAGCCAGTTCGGATCCGTTGCGGCGGTCTTTGCGGCGTTCAGCAGATCGGAGATGCCGATGACGGTAAGCAGCGACGTATTCAGCAGGATGCCGATGGCCAGATTGACCATGGCCGGGATCACGATCCGCAACGCCTGAGGCAGGACGACAAGCTGCACTGTGCGCCAGTAACCAAGTCCGAGGGAATAGGCGGCCTCGGTCTGGCCGGCCGGTATCGATTGAAGGCCGGCACGAATGACCTCGGCCAGATAAGCCGAGACAAACAGCGTAATTCCGATCTGTGCTCGCAGCAGCTTGTCGGTCAGGGCATCCGCCGGCAGCGCCATGGGAACGATCAGCATTGCGACGTAAAGAACGGCAATCAGGGGAACCCCACGCAGGCATTCGATGAACAGCACCGCGATTGTGCGCAGGATCCTCATCTCGGATCGGCGGGCCAGCGCCAGCAGCAGGGCGATGGGAAATGCTGTCGCCAGCCCGATCAGTGAGACCAGCAAAGTGATCGGAAGCCCGCCCCATTGGTTGGTCGGAACTTTCGGCGGCAACAGTGTCCCGGCCATCAGCAACCAGCAGAGCGGTATTGCCGCAAGCCAGAGCAGCAGCAGCCATTTTCTCCAGGACTGCGGCCTGGCGGAGACGAACAGCAGGATTGTGATCCCCAGGATGACGAGGGCCGGCCGCCATTGCAGGGCGGGTGGATAGAAACCAAAGATGATGAAGCGAAATTTCGCACCTATGAAGGCCCAGCATGCGCCCGCGCCATCGACGCCGCAATCCGGCGCCAGGCCCGTCCACACCGCATCGTTGACGGCCCAGCGCCATAGAGGCATGAACATCCATACGGCGACGGCAAGGCAGGCAAGCGTCAGCAAACCGTTCAGCCTGCTGTCGAAAAGTCCGGCGGCCAGGTTTCGTCGACGAAATCTCGGAAGGACGATCTGCAGTTCGCTCATCGCCGCCTTTCCTCCCTCAGCATGATGCGGCGATTATAGAGGTTCATCAGCACAGAAACCGCGAGATTGAGCGTCAGATAGGCGGCAGCGATGATCGTGATCGCCTCCAGCGTCTGACCGGTCGTGTTGGCGGTGGTATTGGCGACGCTTACGAGATCGGGAAAGCCGATGGCGACGGCGAGACTCGAATTCTTGGTCAGATCGAGATAATTCGATGTCATCAGCGGCGTGATGACCCGAAGCGCTTGCGGCAGTACGATAAGCCGCATGATGTGCCCAGGCCGCAGTCCGAGCGCACGGGCTGCTTCCCACTGGCCGTTTCCGACCGACTGAATGCCGCTTCTCACGATCTCGGCGATGGTGGCCGCCGCATTGAAGACAAGCCCCGTCAACAGCCCTGCAAACTCCGGCGTCAGCGACAGCCCGCCGCTGATATTGAAGCCGCCGCGCGCAGGCAGTTCGGCGGATACCGAAACGCCTGTCGCCCAGCAAACGGCAACGAACATCGCAACGGAAAGCACAAGGATACGGGTCGCATAGAAACGCTGGCCGAAGAACCGCCGCCGCGTGGCGATGATCGTAACCCCGGCTGCCGCAGCAGCCAACGGCAACCAGATGAACACGGAAGGTCCGTCGAAAATCAACCGAGGAATGAAAATGCCGCGATTGGAAAGAAAAAACCCACCGGAAAATTCGATTGCCCGCCGTGGCGCCGGCAGGCTGTGGAAGATCGCGCTCCACAGAAAGAGCTGAAGCAGCAGCGGCGTGTTCCGGAATATTTCGACATAGGCACGCGCGACCGAGGCCAGCACAAGATTGCCGGACAGCCGTGCGATACCGAGCATCACGCCGCAAACCGTTGCGATGACGCAGCCGAAGAAGGCCACGTTGATCGTGTTCAGCAGTCCTGCCAGCAGCGCGCGAGCATAGGTATCGGAAGAGGAATAAGCGATGAGGCTTTCGCCGATTTCGAAATTCGCCCGCTGAGACAGGAAGCCAAAGCCGAGCTTCAGCCCAAGCCTTTGCATGGTTTCGACGACGTTATTGCCGAGATACCAGCAAACGGCGAGGACGACGAAGAGGAACGCCGCCTGAAGAAAGGGCGAAGGACCGAGCCATTGGCGGGCGGAGGCCCAAGAACCGGGCTTGGAAAAGCCCGGTTCGTATCTCTTCCGTGATGCGATACGCAGCAGCACGAGAGGCTCAACGGAACGGCGGCGAATAGATCAGACCGCCCTTGGTCCACAGCTGGTTCAAGCCGCGGTCGAAGTTGAGCGGCGTACCCTTGCCGACATTGCGCTCGAAGATCTCTCCGTAATTGCCCACTGCCTTGATGATGTTGTAGGCAAACTTGGGATCGAGGCCGATGGCTTCGCCAAGCGAGGTGTCGACGCCGAGAAACCGCTTGATGGCCGGGTCTTCGCTCTTCAGGAAGGTATCGACGTTCTCCTTGGTGATCCCGAACTCCTCAGCCTGAATGGTGGCATAGATCGTCCAGTTGACGATTTCGAGCCACTGATCGTCGCCGGCCCGCACCGCCGGCGCCAGCGGTTCCTTGGAAAGCCGTTCCGGCAGGAGGATATAGTCGTCCGGTTTCTTGAGCTGTGTGCGCCTTGCGGCCAGATCGGTCGAGTCCTGCGTCAACGCGTCGACGCGGCCGGTATCGAGCGCCTTGGTAAACTCGCTCGTCTCCTCAATCGTGATCGGCGTAAACTTCTTGCCCGTCTTGCGGAAGAAGTCGGCGATGTTGAGTTCACCGGTCGTGCCGCTCTGGACGCCGATCGTCGCCCCATCGAGCTCCTCACCCTTGGTGACGCCGAGATCCTTGCGAACGAGCAGACCCTGCCCATCATAGAAGACGACCGGACCGAAGTGGAAGCCGAGCTTGAAGGCCCGGGTGATGGTTTCGGTCACCCCGGAAAGCAGAATATCGAATTCACCGGCCTGCAGTGCCGGCAAGCGCTGCTGCGGCGAGGAATTGGTGAATTCGACCTTGTCGGCATCATTGAAAACGGTGACGGCGAGCGCCCGGCCGAAATCGACGAAAAAGCCCTGCCAGCGACCGTTGCTGTCCGGCGTGAAGAAACCTGGCGTCGTTCCGACGCCAACCTTGATTACGCCGCGCTCCTTGATCTTGTCGAGCGTCTGGCCGGCTTCGGCTGCGACCGGCAAGAACGCGGCAGCGGCCATCATTGCCGCTCCCGCGGCCATCCGCAGTTGCCGCTGAATAAGCGAAATTGCTTGCATGAAATACTCCTAGAGTTTCGTCCCCAATTGCAGGCGCATCGAGCTTGGGAGGATCAGAAAGCTGCCTGCATCAACGATCTTAAATAGATACATTCTATAAAATAGATAGATTATTGCAGTGTCCCACCTATTTATAAAACGCAATGCTCATTTTTGAGGCTGATGAGGTTTCTTTTGAAAGCGGTGAGATGCCATCGAGAAAGCAAGAGGAATTGTCGCCGGAATTGCCTTGGCACTGCACATTCTCAATTGATTTGCGCCTGCAGCGGCACTTCGTCATGCGTTGCGATATTGCGGCCGAAGGGATTGATGAAAAGAAGAGCCGTCATCGCGCATATCAGCGCGAAGACGACGAGAAGAGATCTTTGCTGCTTCATGGCGGCCCCAGAGTTGATAACGGCGACACGCGGATTCCCGTCAGGCCGAGGCTCCCTCTTTGACCTGCTCTTCGAGCAGGTCGGCATGATGTTCGCGCGCCACGTCGGGATGCGAGCGCAGGCGCGATTTCAGGACGTTGCGGCCGACTTCGCGAAAGAGCGGGTTGAGTGGGTCCTGCGTGACACCGCGCACTTCTGCTGCGAGCGCCTGCGGCAGATCGAGAACCGGGATGGTGGCCGCGAGATTGGCGCCGAGGAAAAAAGGGATGGAGAGGCGATCGCCTCCCGCCGGCGGCGTAACCACCCGATGGATGTTCGCCTTCAGATAGCCGTTGGAGGCAAGCTCCAGCAATTCCCCGACATTGACGACGAATGTGCCGCGGATCGGAGGCACTTCGATCCAGCCGCCGTCGCCATCATCCACCTGCAGGCCGCCAACCACGTCCTGCAGGAGGATGGTGACGAAACCGCCATCCTTGTGGGCGCCGACACCCTGGTCGCTTTCGGTCTGGTCACGGCCGGGATAGCGCACAACCTTGAGCAGCTGGTTCGGGCCGTTGCTGTAGATCGGCGCGAAGACATCCGGTTTCTGGCCGAGCGCTTCAGAGAAGGCTTGCAAAACCTTCAAACCGACGTCGGTGACGTCATCGATCCATTTGAGCACGGCCGGCCGCAATCCCGGAAGCGCCGAAGGAAACTGGTTTGGTCCGATCAGCCGTTGCCACGGCGGATCCTTCGGGGCGACCTGCAGCCTTTCTCGCTCCGGACCGAAATCGACCTGTTCGCGCCAATCCTGCTTGCCGCGTGTATATTCGAAACCGGCGCGATTGTAGCCGCGGAAATGCGGCGACCTGCGCATCTCGATCTCCAACTTCTGCGCGTCGGGCAAAGAGAAGAAGCGGCGCGCGAGCACGGCCAGGTCGTCTATCTCCTGCTGCGGGATGCCATGCCCGGTCAGATAGAAAAAGCCGAGAGTGCGGCTGACCGCGCGAAGCTCCGCCAGCGCCTGCTGCCGCTCGGGGTAAGCAGGCGCAAAGCGCCTCAGGTCGAGGATCGGAAGCGTCTTTGGGGAGGCAGGCAAGGCTTTATCCTTCTTGAGCGGCTCGAGGATCGAGCGCGGGAAAACTGTGGGGCCAGACATGCGGCGCTGCGATCAGCTGCGGCCTGAAGCCCGTTCAGGGTCATGCCGATATGTCCGGCGACCTCGGTGCAATCGCCGGCGGAGATCTCCGCCGGCGACGTGTCAGCCGACAGGGCTCAGTAGTCGAAACCGCCGCCCGGTGCGGCCGGAAGCGCCGGCTTGTCCTTGGGCAGCTCGGCGATGAGCGCCTCGGTCGTTACAAGAAGACCGGCGACGGAGGCGGCGTCCTGAAGCGCGGTGCGCACCACCTTGGCGGGATCGACGATGCCCTCCTCGAGGAGATCGACATACTTCTCCGACTGGGCGTTGAAGCCAAAGGTCGGTGAGCTGTTCTCCAGCACCTTGCCGACGACGATCGAGCCTTCGACGCCGGCGTTTTCGGCGATCTGGCGGATCGGCGCCTCAAGCGCCTTCAGCAGAATATGAATGCCGGCCTGGATATCGGGATTGTCGTTCTTCAGGGCTTCGACCTTGGTCTTCGCCCGAAGAAGCGCCACGCCGCCGCCCGGTACGATGCCTTCTTCGATCGCCGCACGCGTCGCATTCAGCGCGTCGTCGACACGATCCTTCTTCTCCTTGACCTCGATCTCGGTAGAGCCGCCAACCCGGATGACGGCAACGCCGCCGGCGAGCTTGGCAACCCGTTCCTGCAGCTTCTCGCGATCGTAGTCGGACGAGGTTTCCTCGATCTGCGTCTTGATCTGTTGAACGCGGGCATCGATTTCGCCCTTCACGCCGGCACCGTCGACGACCGTCGTGCTTTCCTTGTCGATGCGGATCTTCTTGGCGCGGCCGAGCTGATTGAGCGTGACGTTCTCGAGCTTGATGCCGAGATCTTCAGAGATCACTTCGCCGCCGGTCACGATGGCAAGATCCTCAAGGAGCGCCTTGCGGCGGTCGCCGAAGCCGGGCGCCTTGACGGCGGCAATCTTCAGGCCGCCGCGCAGCTTGTTGACAACAAGCGTCGCCAGCGCCTCGCCTTCGACGTCCTCGGCAATGATCAGCAGCGGCTTGCCGGTCTGCACGACGGCCTCGAGCAACGGCAGGAGTGGCTGGAGCGAGCCAAGTTTCTTCTCGTGAATGAGGATGTAGGCATCCTCATATTCGACGATCAGCTTGTCGGCATTGGTGACGAAATATGGGCTGAGATAGCCCCGGTCGAACTGCAGACCTTCGACAATGTCCAGTTCCGTCTCGAAGCTCTTGGCTTCCTCAACGGTGATGACGCCTTCATTGCCGACCCTCTGGACAGCCTCGGCGATGATCTTGCCGATTTCGTCTTCGCCGTTCGCCGAGATCGTGCCAACCTGCGCGACCTCATCGGAAGACGCGACCTTGCGGGCACGTTCCTTGATGCTGCGGATGGCTTCCGCGGTGGCAATGTCGATACCACGCTTCAGGTCCTGCGGGTTCAGTCCTGCTGCGACCGCTTTCGCGCCCTCACGAACGATGGCCTGGGCGAGCACGGTCGCCGTGGTCGTGCCGTCACCGGCAAGATCGTTGGTCTTGGAGGCGACTTCCCGCAACAGCTGCGCCCCGAGGTTTTCGAACTTGTCCTCGAGTTCGATCTCCTTTGCTACCGATACGCCGTCCTTGGTGATCCGAGGCGCACCGAACGACTTTTCGATGACGACGTTGCGGCCCTTCGGGCCGAGCGTCACCTTGACGGCATCGGCGAGGATATCGACCCCGCGCAGCAGCCGCTGGCGCGCATCAGTTGAGAATTTGATTTCCTTGGCAGCCATGAACTATTTCCTTTCCGGGGATTCGTTACGCGAGAACGCCGAGAATATCGGCCTCCTTGAGGATCAGCAGATCCTCGCCGTCGATTTTGATTTCGGTGCCGGACCACTTGCCGAACAGCACGCGGTCGCCGGCCTTGACATCGAGAGACGCCAGCTTTCCGGCCTCGTCGCGCACGCCCGGACCGACGGCGACGACAGCCCCCTCCTGCGGCTTCTCCTTTGCCGTATCGGGAATGATGATACCGCCCCGTGATTTTTCCTCGCTGTCGACGCGCCGTATTACGACGCGGTCATGCAATGGGCGAAATGCCATTTGCGTTTCCTTCCTGAATTCAAATCCAAACTCGCTCTGGCAGCACTCTCATGAAGGTGCCAACGACGATATTGTCTTGAGGAGTGAGGAGATTGGCAAAGCAGTATCACTGCTATTCAGCTCTGACCCGGAGAAGGGAATTTCAATTTTCTACCAAATCTGTAGATTTCTATGTCGCGCGCCGAAGCGTCCAGTGTTCTCGGAATTATCGGGCCGCCGAACGCCATTGACGCAACCGACGGCTTGAGCGTGAAATCCAGGCATGAAAACAAGGTAACGAGATGAAGCCCCTGAACGACGCCACAGCCTTGACATTCCAGGATGTCCGTTTCGTGCTCACCGACATGGACGAGACGTTGACTTATCGAGGCCGGCTCTCCGCTCGAACCTACGAAGCGTTGGAACGGCTGCAGCACGCCGGCATTATCGTTATTCCCGTAACCGCGGCGCCGGCCGGCTGGTGCGACCAGATGGCCCGTATGTGGCCCGTGGATGGCGTCATCGGCGAAAACGGCGGCTTCTTCTTCGCGCGCCGGGCCAGCGATCATGGCCTTCAGCGTCTGTTCTGGCATGGCGACAAGGAGCTTATCCGTATCATCGAGCAGTTGGCTCAGATCGGTGAGCGAGTGCGCAGGGAAATCCCTTCTGCCACTTTTGCCGACGATCAACCGTTCCGCCAAACCAGCATTGCCTTCGCGCGCCCGGAAGATGCCATGGTTGAGACCGAGGTCGTCGCGGCGCTACGCAGCGAGGGTGCCGACGTCACCGTCAACAATTTGTGGATTCTCGGCTGGCTCGGCGGCTATGACAAATTGTCCATGGCCCGACGTATCCTGCTCGAACGCTACGATCTCGATATCGACAAGGAGCGAAATACCGTGCTCTACGTCGGCGACTCGACCAATGATGCGCCAATGTTTTCATTCTTCAACCATACGGTCGGCGTCAGCACCGTGACCCAATATCTTCACGAAATTCCGGTGGCGCCGCGTTGGATCAGCGAGGGACCGGGTGGCTCCGGTTTCGTCGAGGCAGCTTGCGCCGTCCTTGCCGCGAGATGAGCGTGACCGACAGATGATGCCGCTGACGCGGCAAGACATGCCACCGCCGCGACCAAGTTAACGGCGATCGTAGACCCCATAGCCTCCCGTCCGCCGGCCTAAGCCTCGGACGTTTTCGTCTCGCCGTCTGCAACCATCCCGCCGCCAAGCGTTGCGGAGGATGGATCTTTCGGCATGTGGCGTGGGTGGCGGGGATCGTCGTGCGGCTTAAGAAGGAAACGCCGAGCGACGTCGAAATAGCTGTCGTAAACAAGACCGCCATTGATCGCCACCAGCAGTTCACGGTCTCGGCGATAGAGGTGGGGAATCCGATACCAGGGTATAGCCGGGCGCTGATGATGAAGCACATGGAGATTGTTGTAGAGGAACAAGAGCCCGAAAACTGGACTGTTTTCGACAATTGCAGTTCGCTCGTCGTGATGGTCGGCGTAGCGGTGCTCTGCATATGAGCGGAGCCTGGTCAACGCAGCCCCGAGATAGACGAAGCCGAGCAGGTAGAGCCAGAGCGGCATTTTGCAAATAAAAATTACCCAGAAGAGTATGGCAATGATTGACAGCCCATGCCAGAGCCAAATCTGCGCGCGCTCACGGCTGCCATTCACGATGTGAGACGCTTCCTGTGCAAGGAAGCTGATGATCATGACCAGCGGACCGATCGTCAATCTTCCGAGGAGCGTCATATTCCATTCTGCAATTTTCTTGCCGATTGGGCCTATGCGCTCCCATGCCGCCTGGGTGAAATAGGAGGATTCCGGATCCTCGATCGGATCTGTCAGATGCTCATCCCGATGGTGGACGAGGTGCGTCTCGCGGTAGATGACATAGGGCAACCAGAGAGACAGAGATAGCCAGCCGATAGCGTCGTTGATCGACTGGTTTCTGGTGGGATGGCCGTGGATAAGCTCGTGCTGAAGCGAGCCCTGCCAGGCTACCAACCACCCGCCCACCACCATCACGAGGACAGTCGGGATGGCTTCCCAGAACCAGGTAACCGACAGGAAGCCTATGTAAATTATGCCCGAAAGCAATATGGTCTGCCATTCGATATCGGCGATCAAAAGCTGGGGGCTAGGGCGTTCGAGGGAATTCTCTGAAGATGTCGAGTTTGGCATCGTCAATCCAGGAGCTGAATCATTTTCCGGCACTATAATTCGCGCCCGCCCTCCTTCGCGCCGCACGGGTTTTCCTCGCAGCCGGAGAAAAAAGAAAAAATACATGCATGGAGACACAAACGAGGAATATTTACTCTATCGATTTGGTAGGGAATTGAATTTAATCCGCATATCGACAGATAGACCCGCCGCTGGCTGGGTAAATGCGGAGGATCGAAATGACTTTCATAACCACACGTCGCCAGTTGCTTGTGGGCGGCGCGTCAATCGCAACCGTGGTCGCTCTTGGCGGCGTCCATCCTGCCTTCGCATCCGCCGACCGGTCGAAGATCGTCGTGCGTGTCGAAAAGGATCCGGTGAATCTGGACCCTGCCAACCGCTCCGGCCCCGTCGACCTCAACGTTCTTTGGTCGGTGCAGCAGGGCTTGATCTCTTTCAAGCCCGGCTCGACCGAGTGGGAACTCGATGCGGCGGAAGAGTTGGAGCAGGTCAATGCTACGGAAATCCGCTTCAAACTGCGCAGCGGCCTTGTCTTCACGAGCGGCTATGGCGAACTCACCGCCGAAGACGTCAAATTTTCCTTCGAACGTTTCATCAAGCCGAATGCCGAAGGCAAACCTGTTACCTATGCCAAGGATTGGTCCGCTCTCGATCGCGTCGAGGTGACGGGTCTGCTCGAAGGCCGCATCATCCTGAAAAAACCTGCGCCGGCGCTTTATACCATTGCGCTGGCAGACGGTTCCGGCCGCATCATCTCAAAGAAGGCATTCGAAGCGCTGGGCGAAAAGGAAATCGCGACAAAGCTGATCGGCAGCGGGCCATATGTCCTGAAGCAATGGACGCCCCGCGACCAATTCGTTCTCGAGATCAACCCTGACTACAAGGGGCCGATCAAGCCGCACTTCCAGCAGATCGTCGGCAAGCCGATCAGCGAACAGAAGACTGCGGAGATTGCCTTCCAGTCCAATGAGATCGACTTCACCGCCATCGACCCCGAAAACGGCAAAACGCTCTCTGCGCTTCCGGATGCAAGTGTTACGCAAATCCCCGCTATCGATTATGTCTGGTTTGGCCCGAACATCGAGAAGGCACCGTTCAACGATATCCGCGTGCGCCAGGCACTCCGTTACGCCGTCGATATCGACGCGATCCTGCAGGGGGCTTACTCCGGCCTCTATCCGCGCGCCAACTCGCTTCTTGCGCCGAGTTTGCTCGGCCACTGGAAGGACGCGCCGGTCTATGCCCGTGATCTCGAAAAGGCAAAGGCCCTCCTCACGGAGGCCGGCCATGCTGATGGCTTCAAGACGAAGCTGACAATCGAGGCGAATGCCCGCTACGAGGCCATTGCACAGATCATCCAGGCCAACCTTGCCGAAGTCGGCATCGATGTCGAAATCGAGGCGCTGGAGTCCGCCGCCTACTGGGCGCTCGGCAACAATGACGCCAGCAAGGATCTTGAGCTGTCGCTGATCAAGTACAACGGCAAGTTCGACCCCGGCTTCCAAACACAATGGTTCACCTCTGCGCAGGTCGGCCAGTGGAATTGGCAACGCTGGAAGAATGCCGATTTCGACGCACTGCATGAAAAGGGTGGCGTCACTGTCGACCCAGCCGAGCGCGCGAAGATCTACATCGAGGCGCAGAAGCTGCTCGACGAATCCGCCGCCTTCATCTGGATCACTCACAACCTCAATGCTTTCGCTTCGCGCAACTGGCTGAAGCCCGGCGTCCTGCCGAACGGCAATAACTGGCTTTATACGGCGTTTTCAGAAACGACGGCCTGATCCGGTGATTGCGTTGATACACGGGGACGCGCTGTGATGAGGAGCGCGTCCCTCTCCATTCATCTCGCCTTCAAGCTGGCAACGGCGTTTCTCGCTGTTGCCGGTTCAGTCCTGCTTTTGCTCGCACTGACGCGTCTGATCCCCGGCGATCCGGCAACCGTAATCCTTGGCTCACGCGCCACGCCGGAGGCCATCGCTGCGCTCAATGCACGCATCGGTCTCGACAAGTCGCTGACCGAGCAGTTCGTTGGCTTCTTCGGCCGGCTGCTTTCCGGCGACCTTGGAGAAGACGTTTTCAACGGCCGGCCCGTTCTGGGCCTTGTCGCCGCGGCACTGCCGAACACAGCGGCACTCGCAATCTCTGCCATGCTCTTTGCCATCGTCCTCGGGGTGCCGCTTGCTTTGCTTTCCGCCCGTTGGGCAGGCAGGCGACTGGATCGTCTGATTGCTTTTTTGAGTGTCGGGTTCATTTCGACGCCGAGCTTTGTCGTGTCTGTGTTCCTCCTGATGGTGTTTTCCGTGACGTTGCGCTGGTTTCCGGTGCTCGGCGCTGGCGAGAGCGGCCATCTTGGCGACCAGCTCTGGCATCTCGTACTGCCGACGGCCGCACTCGCCGCCGGCTGGGTCGGCTATATCGCGCGCTTATTGCGCTCCTCGCTGCTGGAGGTTTTGAGCGAGAGCCATATTCGCACATTGCGCGCCTATGGCGTCAGCGAAGCGAAGATCCTGATGAAATATGCCCTGAAACCCGCCGTGCTTCCGACTGTCGCGGTGCTTGGCATGGGCTTTGGGGAGCTGCTTGGCGGCGCGGTCTTTGCCGAGGTCATCTTCAATCGGCCAGGGCTGGGTTCGCTGATCTATGACGCGATCCGCACGCGCAACTACCCCGTCGTTCAGGGCGGAGTGTTCATAATCGTCCTCCTCTACGTTCTCACCAATCTCATTGCCGATCTTTCCCAGAGTCTGATCGATCCGCGCGAGCGCGCCCGCCTCTCTACCGGCCGGGGTGGCGTGACATGACGGCGCTCATCGAACTCTCTCGCCGCCCCGGCGGCACATTTGCACTTGTTGCTGTGACGCTGCTCTGCCTGGTCGCGATCGCAGCACCCCTTATCGCGCCCTATGGCCCGAGTGCAATCGCCCCGACCAGCCGCCTGATGAGCCCGTCATTCCAGCATTGGCTCGGGACCGATCAGCTCGGCCGCGATATACTGAGCCGTCTGATTTTTGGCGCCCGCGTCGCGCTCGGAATCTCGCTGACCGTCATTTCCATATCGCTCACAACAGGCGTCCTCCTCGGCATCGTGTCGGCACTTTCGCCACGCGCTGTCGATCTTGCCATCGTCGGCATTTTCGATATCGTAACGTCGTTTCCGAGCATCATCCTGGCCCTGGCTCTCGTCGCCGTCTTCGGCCCCGGCCTCGGAAACGTCGTACTGCTCGTCAGTATCGTCTTCGTACCCCATTTCGGCCGCGTCGCCCGCGCGCAGACGATCACCATCCGCAATAGCCCCTTCATCGAGGCGGAAAAGGTACTCGGCGCCGAAACATGGCGGGTGATCCTGCATCATGTGACACCCAACATCATCGGCCCGATCTTCGTGCTCGCCTGCATGGATATCCCCGTCGTCATCACCATCGAGGCGGGACTGAGCTTCCTCGGGCTCGGCGTACGCCCGCCGCTCGCCAGCTGGGGCAACCTGTTGAACGACGGCTACACATATCTCGACCAGTCGCCCTGGCTCGCCACCTTTTCCGGCCTGTCGCTGATCCTCGCCACGCTGGGTTTCGCGCTGCTTGGCGAGGCACTGCGCGACACGCTCGATCCGAAGCTGAGGAAGACCTTGTGACAGACACCCTCCTCACCATCGAAAACCTCAACGTCTCCTATCGCGGCAACGGCCGGGCGGCCCACATCCTCGACAGTGTCGATATCGAGATCGGTCGCGGCCGGTCCGTCGGGCTCGTCGGCGAAAGCGGCAGCGGCAAATCGACCGTCGCCTTCGCCCTGCTCGGTCTGCTTGCCGACAATGCCGAGGTTTCCGCAAGCCATGCCACCTTCGACGAACGTTTGCTGAGTTTTGCCGCGGGTGAAACCACCCCGCTGCGCGGCACCGACATCGCGATGATCTTTCAGGACCCGATGACGGCGCTGAACCCGATGTTCACCATCGGCGCGCAGCTCGTCGATATCCAGCGGCGGCGCTTTCCCAAGGAGAAGCGGCGGATGCTCTGGGCGCGGGCGAAGGCCGTGCTCGCCGATGTCGGCGTGCAGGATGCTGCCGCCCGGATGCACCGTTATCCGCACGAATTTTCCGGCGGCATGCGGCAGCGTGTGATCATCGCCATGGCGCTGCTGGTCGAACCGAAGCTTCTGATCGCCGACGAGCCGACGACGGCGCTGGATGCCACGATCGAGGCGCAGGTGGTCGAGGTGCTGCGCCGGCTGCGGCAGCGTACGTCTGCTTCGATGCTGGTTGTCAGCCACAGCATGGGCCTGATTGCAGAGCTCTGCGACAGCGTGGTCGTGATGTATGCGGGAACCGTCGTGGAAAACGGCCGGGTAGCGGATGTGCTGCACCACCCACGCCACCCTTATACCCGCGCCCTGCTTGCCTGCGAGCTCGATCCCTTTGCCACCTTCGACCCGTCGCAGGAGCTTGCAACCATCCCCGGCGGCGTACCCGATCCTTCACACCGTCCAGCAGGCTGCGTTTTCGCCGGCCGCTGTCCCGCCCGTCATGACCGGTGCAGCGAAAAGCCGCCGCAACGGCAGGCACGCGATGGCCAAAACTATACCTGCTGGTTGGAGGCTGCGTGATGACGGCCCTCGCGTTGAAAGATGCCGTCATCCGCTATGACCGGCTCACCGCCGTCGATGGGGTTTCCCTGGAGCTGCGGCGCGGCGAAACGCTCGGGCTCGTCGGCGAAAGCGGCTGCGGCAAGTCTTCCATCGCACGGGCCATCGTCGGGTTACAGCCGCTCGCCGCCGGCACGTTGACGATTGAAGGCGAGACGCTTCGGGATGCACCGGCGGGGCGCCGCGTCGATCTGCAGCGCAAGATCCAGCTGCTGTTCCAGGACCCGGCCGCGTCACTCTCGCCGCGCATGACCGTTGGCTCGCTCCTCGCAGAGCCGCTGAAAATCCGCAAGGTGCACACGCTCGAGAGCTGGTCGCGCATTGTGGCGCTGGCGGAAAGCATCGGCCTCGGCGAGCAGCTTCTTTCGCGCTATCCGCACCAGCTGAGCGGCGGGCAGGCGCGGCGCGTGGCGCTGGTCAGGGCGCTGGCCGCCGAACCCTCGATCATCGTTGCCGACGAACCGACCGCCGGTCTCGATATTTCCATTCAGGGTGAATTGCTCAATCTGCTCCGGGCTTTGCGCGACCGCCTGGGGCTAAGCTACCTGCTGATCTCGCACAATCTCAACGTCGTCGGCCGTGTCACGGATCGGGTGGCGGTGATGTATCTCGGCCAAATCGTCGAGAGCGGGCCGACAGCCACCTTGTTCCGCGATCCCGCCCACCCCTATACGCGGGCGCTGCTCTCGGCCAATCTTACGCTCGACCCCAGCCGCCGGCGCGAGCGCATCGTGCTGACGGGCGAACTTCCGAGCCCCAGCAATCCACCGTCCGGCTGCCGGTTTCACAAGCGCTGCCCCTTGGCGCAGCCGAAATGCGAAAGCGATGCGCCTGTACTCCAGGCTGGCCCAGGCGGTCGCAATGTCGCATGTCATTTTCCGTTGACAACGACGCCCGCTGTCACACCTCAAGCGATCGCGGGGTAACCATGCCGCGCGGCTTCGCGACCGAGCTCCGACAACACCTCGTAATCGGCGTCGCTGAGAAGGCTGATGCCACGCAGCGAAAGCGTGTCGCAAACCTCGGCAAGGTCCGGATCGGCAATGGCTTCGGCCAACGCACGGCGCAGGATGACGAGGTCTTTCGCCGACGTTTCGGCGGAGGTGATGAAGGGCAGGCCAGGCCCTTTGGCGGTTTCCGCCAGGATGCGCACACCGGCGAGGCGATCGGGATCGAAACGCAGGGTATTGCCGAAGGTGACACAGTCGATCGCCGCGACATCCGCCTCTCCGCTCGAAACGGCATCGATGCTCATCCGATGGCCGCCAGTCGTGATCACCGACGAGAAGAAACGTTCCTCGACCGCATACGGCGCGACGAAATGCCGAAACAGATTGTAGCCGGAATTGCTGCCGGGCTCGTTGATCGCCGCCCGCGCGCCGCGCAGTTCCTCGATCGACCGTACCGGCGACTTGGCATTGACGATGATGAAGCTGCATTTGAGCGGCCCGTCGCAGCCGGGCAGCCCGTAAACGGGCGAAGCGACGAGCTGCACTTTGCCGCGCAGATGCTGGACATAGGGATAGCCGCAGGTCTGGCCGAACAGGAGGTCCGGCCGAAGCCACGCTTCGTCATAGCGAATTTCGTCGTCAAGCGCCGCCGGCGCATCAAGCCCAAACGCGCGAATGCGCGCACCCAGCGCCTTCCAGAAGAGCCGCGTCGCCTCCTCGACCGGTGGCGGGCTGACATACATGGCAAGGCTGGCGAAGGACATGAGGCAAACTCCGAAGAACCATTCAAAAACCTATGCAATACATAGATTTAAACCGCAATGAGTTTCGTTGAAAGGATGTTGACCATGAGCAAGCCCGCGCAGAAAATCCGTCCTTCGGCCGATACCGAAATTATCTGCGACGTACTGGTCATCGGCGGCGGCCCAGCCGGCTGCTGGGCGGCGCTGGAAGCGACCGGCGCCAAGGCTCGGGTCGTGCTGGTCGACAAAGGTTATTGCGGCAGCTCCGGCGCAACGGCCTCGGCCGGCACCCAGATCTGGTACGTGCCGCCGGACCCGTCCGAGCGGGAGATGGCCATGGCAAGCCGCGAGGCGATGGGCGGCTATCTTTCGGAGCGCTCCTGGATGGCGCCTGTTCTCGACAAGACGTATGAGAGCGTCAACCGGCTGGCGGACTGGGGCTATCCCTTCCCCGTCGACGAAAAAGGCGAGCAGCAGCGCATCTCCGTCCAGGGGCCGGAATATATGCGGCTGTTGCGGCGACGGGTGAAGAATGCCGGCGTCACCATTCTCGACCATCATCCCGCCACCCATCTCCTGACCGATGGCGGTGCTGTCGTTGGCGCAAGCGGGCTGCGCCGGCAGGAAGGCGGACGGTGGGCGGTTCGGGCCGGCGCGGTGGTGCTGGCGGCGGGTGGCTGCGCCTTCATGAGCAAGGCGCTCGGCTGTGACGTCTTGACCGGCGACGGATATTTGATGGGTGCTGAGGTGGGCGCCGAACTTTCAGGAATGGAATTCTCGTCGGCTTATGCCATTTCGCCGGCCTTCGCCTCGATCACCAAGACCGCGCTTTATCGCTTTGCGCAGTTTTACCGCAAGGACCACAGCCTGATCGAAGGTGCAGGCTCTGCCCGCGGCCGCTCCATCATCGCCCGCACAATTCTATCGGAACCCATCTACGCCCGCCTCGATCTTGCCGAGACCGATGAGGTGAAGGCCATCCTGCGCCGCGCCCAGCCGAATTTCTTCGTGCCCTTCGATCGCCGCGATATCGACCCCTTCACCGAACTCTTCGAGGTGAAACTGCGCCTTGAAGGCACGGTGCGCGGCACCGGTGGTCTGCGGCTGACCGGCCTCGACTGCGCCACCACCGTTGCCGGCCTCTTTGCCGCCGGCGACAGCGCCACGCGCGAACCGATCTGCGGCGGCTTCACCGGCGGCGGCAGCCACAATGCCGCCTGGGCGATCTCGACCGGCGCCTTTGCCGGCGGATCCGCCGCGGCCTTTGCTCTTTCAAAGGAAACCAGGCCCAAAGGCAGGCTTCCAGAACCCGCCGTTCGAGCATCAGAAAATACCCAGCCCGTTGATCCCCCAGCCATCATCAAGGCCGTGCAGGACGAGGTCTTCCCGCTCGACGTCAATTACTTCCGTACCCATTCGACCCTCTCGGCCTCGCTTGAGCGGCTCGACCGGCTGTGGGAAACCATCTCGTCCGCCACCGGCGCTGATGAAAGCCAGGCGCTGCAACTTCGCCAGGCCCAGGCGATGGCCGCCACCGCCCGCTTCATGTACTGCACCGCGCTGTCGCGAACCGAAACCCGCGGCATGCACCGCCGCGAGGATTTCCCGAAGCAGGATCCCGCCCAGCATCACCGGCTTGTCGTCAGCGGCCTCGATACGACCACCGTGCGACAAGAGGCTGTAGGTCCCGGAGTATACAGGGAGGCTGCGGAATAATGATCGAAGTCCTTGATCCCCAAACATGCACAGACTGCAATCTCTGTGTTAAGGTTTGCCCGACCAATGTCTTCGAAGCGATTGCAGATGGACCGCCGGTCATCCTGCGCCAGGAAAACTGCCAAACGTGTTTTATGTGTGAGCTCTATTGCCCCGTCGACGCGCTCTACGTTGATCCAGATCCCGAGATAACGCACGATTTGACACTTGAGACCGTACGCGAGAGCGGTCTGTTTGGCAGCTACAGGAAGGCTATCGGCTGGCATAAAGACACGCGCGACCAGCGTCATATCGACGACCATTTCCGGCTACCACAATGACTGCTGCAGTCCATTCCGCATCGACGGGTAAAACCGCTGCAAGTACTGATCGCGGGCAGCGTCGCCGCGCTTGACGTCCTCGATGTCGCGATAGCGGTCCGCTAGGAAGTTCTTCGGCGGATATGGTGCGTCGCCGAAACAGCTTTTCGTGCAAGACGCCGGCCTTCTACGCGGTGCGTGTCGGCCACTGTTCCTGCAGTGTATCGGCGATCTGGCTATAGGGGCCGATAAAAACACCGGACCCAGCCCGCCGATGCCAACGAACTGCGCCAGCGCGATTGTCCAGGCCCTATCGCTAACGGCCAAAAGCTCGACCGCCCACTGGATCGCATTGGTCTCGACCTCTTGACCAGATCGGCCCCCGTATCTCAGCGTGAGCACTGAGATGCGGGGCGGCGGCTCCGGCAATCCGGCCTGGCCCCCTCAGCTCCAGGGATGGCGGGGCGGGCTGATGCCGTTGAGGTAGTAATTGCCGACATGGAAGAACTTCCACCGCACCGGATCGTGCAGCGTATGCGCCCGGGCATTGCGCCAATGCCGGTCGAGATTGTGTTGGGCGAGCGTCGAGCGCGTCCCGGCCAGTTCGAACAGCTTGTTGGTGGCGAGAATGGCGATCTCGGTGGTCAACACCTTGGCTTCGGCCGTCTTGACCGTGGCCTCGTTGACGTTCTCTTCCGTCGGTTCGGCTTGCGCCTTGTCGATGGCGAGACCGGCAATGGTAAGCAACGCCTCCGCCGCATGCAGCTTGATCTGGAGATCGCCGATCGCCTGGATGGTGAACGGGTCCTCGCCCGCGGTCTCCTTGCCGCTGTCGATCCAGGGCCGCGACTGGGTCTTGACGAAGGCGATCGTATCTTCGATCGCGCCCTTGGCGATGCCGGCATCGATCGCCGCCTGGATGATCTGCGACACCGGGCCGGCAATAGTCGGCCGTTCGAAGGCGGCCACCGGCAGCAGGCGCTCGCGCGGCACGCGGACGTTGTCGATCCGCACGCTGCCCGAGGCCGTGGTGCGCTGCCCGAAGCTCGACCAGTTGTTGGTCACAGTGATCCCCGGCGCATCGCGCTCAGTGAAAACCAGAAAACCCTGGCCGGCTTCGTCAACGGCGACGACCGGGATGATGTGCGACAGCAGAGCGCCGGTCGTATAGAACTTCTCGCCGTTGACGATAGCATCGGCGCCGTCGTAGCTGACTCTCGTCTCGAAGGCGGCGACATTCTTACTGTGGAGTTCGGAGAAGGCATTGCCGAAGCGCAGGCCTTTCAGCACCCAGCCGAAGAATTCCTTTTTCTGCGCTTCCGTGCCGTCGAGGTCGATATGACCGTTGATCGCCAGATGGTTCTGGGTGATCTGCGCGATCGATGAGTCGGCGGAGGCGATGATCTTGATCACCTCGGCAAGCGTTGCATAGGAGACGCCGGGGCCGCCATATTGCTTCGGCACGTTGATGCTCCAAAGGCCGCTCTGCGAATAGAGATCCAGTTCTTCGAGCGGCAACAGGCCTTCGCGGTCACGAAAGGCAGCGCCCTTGGAAAATTCCTCAGCCAGCTTTTTGGCGATTTCGATCGCCTCGGCATCGGATTTGACGATATGGGCGGGCTGGGCCGGGTGCGGGCGCGGCGGTACCGGATCGGTCGAATTGACGCGCGGATGTTGCGAATAGTCGATCTTGCTTTCTGCCTGGGAACCCATGGCCTGTCCTTTCTTCAAAGCGACGCCCGGCATCAGCCGGGGCTTGGTTGAGGTTGAGACGAAACCGGTGGCGCGAACCGCCACTCTCGTCGAATCTAGCCGCCATATTCGATGATGCTGAGGCCGGCATTGTAGTCGGTGGCATAGATCAGCCCGGCAGCGTCGACGAACACATCGGCCGACTGGATGACTCTTGGCCGCACACGGCGGTCGATCATCCGCTCAGGTGCCGCCGGTACCAGCGCACCGGTTTCCTTTGGCCGGTAGGGATCGGATATGTCGAACGCGCGGATGCCGGCATTCTGCCAGGTGGCGAAGACCAGGCTGGAGGAGCGGAACGTGCCCGGGCGGTTTTCATGGAGGTTATGCGGGCCGAAATGGCCCCCCTTCGCCGGATAGTCCGCCTCCGCGGGAATAGGAAAAGTCACGATCGACACCGGATTTTCCGGCGCGCGGATATCGAACACCCAAGTGTGTTTGCGGCCATCCGCCTCGTTGTCGGCCACCGCCTCGTCGGCGACGATCAGGAGATTGCGGTCGACGAGGGGCAAGGCGGAATGCGTGCCGCCGCCATAGGGTGGCGACCAGTTGCGGTGCACGGTCAGCCGCGGCTTTGCCTTATCGGAGACATCGATCAGCGTCAGCCCGCCGTCACGCCAGCAGGCATAGGCGGTATCGCCTTCGACCACGGCATGGTGAAGCGCATAACGCCGCCCTTCACCCCATGTCGGTGTCTCGCCAGCCGCCTTGTTCATGCCTGGCAGCCAGAAACGGCCGGCTTCGACCGGCCTGGTGGGATCGGCCAAGTCGACAATCACGAGTATATAGTCGGTGAAACCGTCGATCAGTGCCGAGACATAAGCCCAGCGCCCCCCGACATACCAGATGCGATGGATGCCGACGCCATCGACCGGAAAGAAGCCGATCCGCTGTGGCCGGGTCGGCTGCGAAATGTCGTAGATCGCCATGCCGGCCGACCAGGGTCGCGCTTTTGCCGCACCTGCCGCAGTGCCGAGCCTGTCGCCGACCGAGGCAGCATAATAATCCTTCTCATCGGCGAAGGCGGCTTCGGCGAAGAGGTCGAGCGCATGCACGACCAGCAGCAGGTCGTCATGTGTCTGCAGATGGATGGTCCAGGTCTTCGGCGGCGCCGGCACGAAGGTTGCCGCACCCGGCTTCCTGGGATCGCGGACATCGATGATGGAAAAGCCCCCCGACCAGGGATGGGCGACATAGGCATGGCCGCGATGGACCATCAATTGCGATCCATCGCCGCGTCCGCCTTGGTCCGAATGGCCTATCAGGCGCATATTGCGGGCATGGTCAGGCTGCGCGAAACTCATCTCAACGCGCCTCGCCGACCCTGAAGGAGCGCATGGCGACCGCCACCAGCAATAGCCCGCCGGCCCCCCAGAATGCCTCGGCCGAATAGCGGCGGATGCCGAGGAAGTGATCCTGCCGGCAGAGCGATTCAGCCAGCGAGCAGATGTCGGTGTTACGTGCCAGGCAGGGGACGACTTCAGACAAGGTCATAGTGTTGGTCTTCAGCAACTCGTCGAAGACCACCCACCACCAGAGGATGGCGAGCGTAGTCAGCACGCCACCGACGATCAGCAGCACATTGGAGAGCGACGGCCTAGCCATGGATGATCCCCAGCTTGGAGAGCAATTCCTGCCGCAGCTGCACGAGGTCTTCGTCGTCGCGCTTACGCGGGAACGGTTTATCGACGCTGACCTCGTGCACAATGCGCGCCGGCCGGTCGCTGAAGACGATGACGCGATTGGCGAGCAGCAGCGCCTCCTCGACATCATGGGTAACGAGGATTGCGGTGAAGCCGGCATCCTGCCAGAGCTTGGTCAATTCCTGCTGCAGGCCGAGACGAGTCAGCGAATCAAGCTTGCCGAAGGGTTCGTCGAGCAAAAGCAGATGCGGATCGTTGACCAGCGCGCGGGCGATGGCGACGCGCTGGGCCATACCACCGGAGAGCTGGTTGGGGTAGGCATCAGCGAACTTTTCCAGCTTGACGATCCTGAGCGCCTCGTCGACGCGCGCCTCATGCGTCTTGAGCAGGCCGCGCGCTTCGAGCCCAGTGGCGACATTCTTGCGCACTGTGCGCCATGGGAAGAGTGTCGGGTCCTGAAAGACTAAGATGCGCGACGGATCGGGCGCGGTGATGGGCGCGCCCTCTTCCAGCAATCGGCCTTCACGCGGCGTGTCGAGACCGGCGGCCAGCCGCAGCAGCGTAGACTTGCCGCAACCCGATGGCCCGAGCAGCGCGATGAACTCGCCTGGCTTGACCGACAAGTCGACATTGTCGAGCACGGCCAGCTTCTCGCCATTGATGACGAAATGGTGCGAGACGTTCTCGACATCGAGCGCGATGGCGCGGCGTTCCACCGCAGATGGACTGACGGTGACGTTCATCAGATAAGTCCCCTCTCCTGGCCGGTCAGCAGGCGGTCGCGGGCGACGAACAACAGCTTGACGATTCCCGAGCAGAGCAGAGCCATGATGACGATGGTGGCGTAGACATTGGCATAGCCGGAATAGGCGGTCTGGAACTGGATGTACCAGCCGAGCCCATATCGGGCGCCGAGCATTTCGGCGACGACCAGCACAGCGAAGGAATAATAAAGGCCCATGAACAGGCCGACGAAGGTGTGTGGCAGCGACGCCGGAATGGCAATCCTGAGGATCAGGTAGCGGGCATCCGCGCCCAGTGTCCGGGCGACATCATAATAGGCCTTGTTGACCGAGGCGACGCCGGATGCGGTGAGGATCGCGACCGGAATACCGCAGGAGAGCGCCACGATGAAGATCGAGGCATCGAACGTGGTCGGGAAAAAATAGAAGGCCGCGGGAATCCAGGCCGTTGCCGGCACCGGGCCGATCAGCTTCAGCACCGGCATGGCCCAATAATTGAACCGCACCGACCAGCCGAGCGCCACACCGATCACGAAGCCCACGGCAATGCCGGAAAAGAAGCCGAGCCCCCAAAGCCTGAGCGAATAGGCAATGCAGATCAACAGCCGCTGCCACTCGACGACATAGACGTTGAGCAGGCCATGCGGCGGCGAGAAGAACGGTTTCGGCAGCCAGCCAGTCTTGGCCGTCGTATATTCCCAAAGCAAGAACCAGACGCCGAGCGCTATCAGCCATGGGCCATAATAGGTAATTTTAGCGCCGGTCGCGCCCAGGCGCGGTACGGCAAAGCCGAGCGCTACGAGCGCGATCGCCCCTGCCGCCATGATGGCGGCAAACAGCGGACCGCTGCCCCAGGCGATCACATCCGGCAGGGCGACCGTGACGATGGCCGTCAGCGCCCAGAACAGGGCGGCAATGAAACCGGTGGTCCAGACCCCCTGCCGCAGAGACAGGGTGTCGATCCGGTCGTCGACAAAGGTCGGCGCGGCGTCCGTCATGGTTTTGGTCCTTATGCCAGGAGGTTGACCGTGATGCGCTCGGCAAATTCCTTCGGATCCGTCGACGGATCGAGGACGTTGACGAGCTTGAGGTCTTCCGAAGTGACACGGATCTGCTCGACCAGTTCGGGGCCGATCGGGTGATTGTGGGTCCTCAGATTGCCGATCACCCCAACCAAGTCCTCCAGGCTTAGGCCGGCCGGCTTCAACTCTTCGAGATACCATTGCGCCACCTCTTCGACATGGCCGGAGACATATTCGTGGATTTCGATATTGGCCTCGGCAAGCCGGCGCAGCGCATCCTTGTTGGTCTGCAGGAACGGGCCATTGGCGCCGAGCACGCAGCAGGTATGATTCTCGTAGACGCCCGTCTGGGTGTCGGCGATCAGCTTGAAATCGAACTTCTTTTCGATCGAATAGGCCCAGGGGTCGAGATGGGCGGCGAGATCCGCATCGCCACGCTTGACCGTTTCGCCGACCAGATCGAAGGGCACGGCCTTCCAGGTCACGTCGTTTTCCGGGTCGATGCCGGCCTTCTTCAGCGTTACCTGGAAGGCGACCTGCGGCGGCGCGCCGATGCCATAGGTGGCGATCGTCTTGCCCTTGACGCTGGCGAGATCGGTGATGCCGGATTCCTTCGACGCCAACAGCCGCTGGCAGCCGCCATGCGAGCCGACGAACAGTTTGACGTCAAAGCCCTGTTCCAGCGGCTTCAGCCAGTCGCCGATCAGGCCGGCGCCGGCATCGGCCTTGTTGGTGGCCAGCGCCTGGATCAGTGTCTGGCCGCTGGCGCCCTGGTAGAACAGTTCGACGTCGAGATTGTGCTTCTTGTAAAAACCCTTGGCGACGCCGAAACCGAGCGGCGAATGGCAGGCCGCGACTTCCGTCCAGGCAAGCCTGATATGCGGCGCCGGGCCGGCAATGGCCGGGGTGAATAGGCTGTTGCCGGCAATCGCGCCGGCGGCGACCACGCCGGTGCCGAGTGCCGCACCCTTGAGCACTGTGCGGCGCGAAACGCCTGCATGGCTGGCACTGGGAGACTTGCTGCCATCCGTCATATCATTCCCTCCGGATATGAGCGCTGCCCCTGCAGGCTCTGATCCGCCAAGCATAAATCCCATTTCCCCCTAATCAATATTGTCTATGGATTTAATGTTCTAACTTTCCGCGAAGTTGCAAAATGGCATTGCGCCTCCATTGTGAAGGACAGAAAATCTATGCATGCTGCTTTCATTCAGGCATATTCCAGTTATAAATCAACCATCTATATTAATTTAATAGACTATTGATTTTCGGATTCATTGCAGCTTATCGTCCCGGTCGGAAGCAACGGCCGGAAGCGAAAGCGAGTGCGTCATGACCTCTGAACAATCCTTGCCCGTCCTCAATCTCGAACGGTTCGCGCCCAACCATCCGGAGCGCGACGCGGCCCTGGCGGAACTGCGCCGGGTCGCCCATACGCTCGGCTTCTTCTACCTTTCCGGTCACAGCATCCCGCAGGAGCGCATTGACGGCGTGCTGGCGCTGTCGCGCAAATTCTTCGCCCTGCCGGAAGAGGACAAGCTTGAAATCGAAATGTGCAACTCGCCGCATTTCCGCGGCTATAACGGTCCGGGCCTCGAATATACCCGCGGCCAGCAGGACTGGCGCGAGCAGGTCGATTTCGGCGCTAACCGCGACAGGCTAACCGTTAACGCCGGCGACCCGCCGTGGAAGCGGCTGGTCGGCCCCAACCAATATCCAACCTCCTTGCCCGAGCTGAAGCCGGTGATCGAGCAATGGATCGCCGACGTGACCTCTATCGGCATCCGCGTGCTGAAGGCCTATGCCGAGGCACTTGGCCAGTCGCCCGACGTGTTCGAGCCGATCTATGCCGGCGGCCCCAACCAATTGCTCAAGATCATCCGCTATCCTGGCCGCGACAAGACCGAGACTGACCAGGGCGTCGGCGCCCACAAGGATTCCGGTTTCGTGACGCTGCTGCTGCAGGATACCGGCGCGGGCCTCCAGGTCGATGACGGCCATGGCGGCTGGATCGAAGCCAAGCCGGTGCGCGGCACCTTCGTCATCAACACCGGCGAACTCCTGGAAATGGCCTCGAACGGTTTTCTGCGCGCCAACATCCATCGGGTGGTGACACCAAAGGCCGGCACGGATCGTATGTCCGTCGCCTTCTTCCTCGGTGCCAATCTCTCCGCCACCGTGCCGGTGCTGACGCTGCCTGACGAGCTGCAGAAACAGGTGCGCGGCGTGACGCAAGATCCGCTCAACCCGCTGTTCAACGAGGTGGGCCGCAATTTCCTCAAGTCACGGCTCCGCTCGCATCCCGACGTCGCCCAGGCCCATCACGCCGACCTTCTCGCCGAACAGCAGAAGGTCGCCGAGACCGCCTGATCCATCAACGCTCAACAAAGGAGCCGGATATGAACCTCCATCTCAGTCCCCAAGACGCGACCGAAACCACGCCAGCCCCGCCGGCCGGAACGGCGCTTTTCAAAAGCCGGCACCCGGAGACGATCGCGCTGCACGGCGGCAGCTATCGCTTCGACCCGACCAGCGGCGCGGTGGCCGTGCCGATCTACCAGTCAACCTCGTTTCAATTGCCGGGCACGGAGGGCGCCGACAAGCTCTTCGCGCTCGAAGCGCCGGGCCATCTCTATACCCGCGTCTCCAACCCGACCCAGGATGCTTTCGAGCAGCGGCTTGCCGAGATCGAAGGCGGAGCGGCTGCACTGGCGCTAAGCTCCGGCCAGGCCGCTTCAGCCTTCGCCGTGCTCAACCTCGCCCGCGCCGGCGACAACATCGTCTCCTCCGTCGGCATCTATGGTGGCACCTGGGCGCTATTCGCCGCGACACTCAAAAATTTCGGCATCGAAACCCGCTTCGTCGATCCCACCGATCCGGAAGCCTTCGCCCGCGCCACCGACGACAAGACCCGCGCCTATTATGCGGAATCGCTGCCCAATCCGAAGCTCGAAGTCTTCCCGATTGCCGAAGTCGCCAGCATCGGCCGTCGCTTCGGCATTCCCCTGATCGTCGACAACACCGCTGCCCCCCTGATCATTCGCCCGTTCGAACATGGCGCTGCGATTGTGGTCTACTCGACCACCAAATATATCGGCGGCCATGGCACCTCGATTGGCGGTGCCATCATCGAAAGCGGCACTTTCCCATTCGCCAGCTATCCGAAGCGGCTGCCGACACTGCATGATCCAGACCCGAGCTACCAGGGCGCCACCTGGCTGGAAAAGGCTGAAAAGATCGGCTTCTTCGCCTATATCCTGAGAGCCCGCGCCGTGCTGTTGCGCGATCTCGGCGCCGCGATCAGCCCGCAGAATGCCTTCCAGTTCCTGCAGGGCCTGGAAACGCTGCCGCTGCGCCTCGCCCAGCACAACCGCAACGCCGAGATCGTCGCCGACTATCTCAAGGGCCATCCAAAAGTGTCCAACGTCATCTTCCCGAAATTCCAGATCGGCGAGGCCAAGGCCAATGCGGAGAAATACCTGAAACCCGGCAATTTCGGCGCGCTTGTCGGCTTCGAACTCAAGGATGGCCGCGAGGCAGGCCGGCGATTCATCGATGCGCTGCAGCTCTTCTACCACGTCGCCAATATCGGCGACGCGCGGTCGCTGGCGATCCACCCCTCGACCACCACCCATTCTCAGCTCTCCGCCGAGGATCAGCTCGCGACCGGCGTGACGCCGGGCTATGTCAGACTGTCGATCGGCCTTGAGCATCCGGACGATATCGTCGCCGATCTCGAGCAGGCGATTGAGGCAGCCTGAACAGGCGGGGTGGCGCTCTTCCTGCCGCGCCACCCTATCCGAAACGAATCATGACCCGCTATATCAAAACCGACACCGCCGCCCCGCCACCGAGAACCGCTCGCTATTCACATGCAGTGGAGGCCAACGGCTTCCTGTTTGTCACCGGCCAATTGCCGATCGACCCGGACAATCCGGAAGGGCCCCTTCCATCATCGATCGAGGAGCAGACCGAACTGGTCTTCCGCAACCTTTCGCTGATCGTCGAGGCATCCGGCTATGCGCTGTCTGACACGGTCTTTGCCCGTATCTACCTCAGCCATTTCGAGCGTGACTATGCGGGTTTGAATTCCATCTATCACCGCTATCTCACCGACGAGAACGCGCTCCCCGCCCGCACGACGGTCGGGGTGGCAAGGCTAGGACGCGATGCACTGGTGGAAATCGACCTTACGCTCGCCCGCCGATAGCCATTCGGCCATTCCCGGCGAGATATCCGATCCATAGAAATTTTTTCGCTAAGCGAACGTTAAGTTAGATCATACCGCCCTCATCATCACAAAACGCCCATAGTAGCGTCCGGGTTACCCAAGCGAGACGTCCATGAGCCACATTCCGCAAATCGACTACGACACCGCCTCGGCTGACATCCGCAGGGCGCATGACGACGAAGTCGCGGCCCGCGGGCGCATGACCAACATGAAGCGCACGCTGCTGCATTCGCCGCAAGCGCACCGCATCTATGCCGAGTGGTTCACGCTACGCGCCGAGCTGCTGCCCGTCATCAACGACCGCGCGATCTGGATATTTTCGCATTCGATTTCCAAGGCGTTGAACTCGAAGATCGCAGTGACGTTCTTCCGCCGGGCGCTGATCAATGCGCGACTAGATCCGCACTGGTGCTTTCGGACGAGGAGACCCTGCTGGCGCGCTTCGGCCGCGCCATCGTCGCCGATTCCAACGCGGTTCCCACCGATATCTGGGCTGCACTGAAGGAGCGCTACCCGCCGAAAACCCTGGTCGATCTCGTTGCTTTTGCCGGCATCATGATTGCCACCGCCGTGTTCAACAATGTCGTCGAGGTGGATTTCGATCCCGAACTCGCAGCCTTCGCCGAAAAAGACAGTTGATTTTCCGCCATCCGATCAAAGGGAGTCCATCATGACCATCACTATCCGGCAAAAACTGCTCGGCAGCGTCTTCGGCGCTGTTCTCGCATTCGGCATACCGCTCGCGCATGCCGAAACGCCGAGCGACACACTCGTCGTGGCGCAGTCGATCGACGATGCCGTCAGCTTCGACCCGGCCGAGGGCTTCGAGCTGACCACGGTCCAGTCGTTCAATAATGTCTACCAGCGGCTGGTGCAGTCCAACCGCCAGGATGGCACCAAGATCGAGCCTGCGCTCGCCGCCTCCTGGGAAGCGGGCAAGGACGGCAAGAGCCTGGTCTTCACGCTTGCCGACGCAAAATTTGCCTCCGGCAATCCTGTCCGTCCGGAGGATGTGATCTTCTCCCTGGCCCGTGCGGTCAAACTCAATAAGGCGCCGGCCTTCATCCTCAACGAGCTCGGCTGGAAGGCCGACAATGTCGATGCCGCCGTCACCAAGCTCGACGACAAGCATGTCAAGCTTTCCTGGAGCGCCGATGTCGGCCCGGGCTTCGCGCTCGCGCTTCTCACCGCGCCAATCGCCTCGATCGTCGATGAAAAGACGGTCTCAGTCCAGGCCAAGGACAATGATTTCGGCAATGGCTGGCTGAAGATCAATTCCGCCGGCAGCGGCACCTATGTGATCGCCAATTACACGCCGCATGAAGCGCTGGTGCTGCAGGCCAACCCGAACTCGTCCGACAAGGCTGCCCTGCCCAACCTCATCATCCGCAACGTGCCGGATGTCGGCGCCCGCCGCCTGCTCATCGAACAGGGCGATGCCGATATCGCCCGCGGCCTCTCCGCCGACCAGATCGAGGCATTGAAGAGCAAGAGCGGTGTGAAAGTCCTCTCCGTGCCGTCGGCCCGCACCGACTATATCCTGATCAATTCAAAGGCCAACCCGACGCTCGGCAACCCAGCCCTCTGGGAAGCGGCGCGCTACCTCGTCGACTATGACGGCATCGCCAAGCACTTACTGCGCAGCCAGAGCACGATCCACCAGGCTTTCCTGCCGGACGGCTTCCCTGGCGCGCTGACCGACACGCCGTTCAAGTTCGATGTCGAGAAAGCCAAGAAGATCCTTGCCGATGGCGGTATTAAGACACCGTTCAAGATCGAATTCATCGTCTTCAACGACCAGCCCTTCCTGTCGATCGCCCAATCGCTGCAATCGACTTTTGCTGAGGCCGGCATCACGCTCGACATCCAGCCGGGTGTCGCCAGCGAGATCTATGCCCGCGGCCGCGCCGGCAAGTACGAGATGACGCTGCGCTACTGGATTCCGGACTATTTCGACCCGCATTCCAATGCCAGCGCATTTGCGATCAACAAGGACAATTCCGCCAATACCGTCGCCAAGCAGGCGGGCTGGGTGATCCCGGAACTGGCCGACGAGACGCTGGCCGCCGTCAAGGAACAGGACCCGGCCAAGCGCGTCGAGCTCTACCAGGACCTGCAGAAGAAGATCCAGAAGAGCTCCCCCTACATTTTTACCCTTCAGGGCAATGACCAGGTCGTGCTAGGCGACAAGGTGAAGAACTACGCTCAGGGCCTGAATGCCGATCAGGTCTATTACGACAAGGTGGAAAAATAAGTGCCAGAGACGGCAACCCCGTCGCAAACCGAGAACGACGACTCCCGCCTGCGGCGACGCTCGCGGGAGTTCTCTTTCGTCTGGACACTGACGAAATGGCTCTGGTCCTTCGCGCTCACCCTGCTGGGTCTGGCGCTCGTCACCTTTGCCATGACCCGTGCAGCCCCCATCGATCCGGCGCTGCAGCTGGTCGGCGAGCACGCCAGTCAATCCACCTATCTTGCGGCACGCGCCGCGCTCGGGCTCGACCAGCCGCTGCCGCTGCAATTCGTCCGCTATGTCGAGACGGCGCTAACCGGCAATCTCGGCCTGTCGACTTCGACCGGCCAGCCGGTGGCGAGCGACATTGCCCGCACATTCCCGGCAACCGTTGAACTCGCCACCGTCGCCATCGTCTTCGCCACCTTGATCGGGTTGACGCTCGGCATTCTCGCAGCGATGCGGCTCGGAAGCTGGCTCGATGCGCTCGCACGCCTCGTCTCGCTGATCGGCTATTCGATCCCGATTTTCTGGCTCGGCCTGTTGATGTTGCTGCTTTTCTATGCCCGACTGCATTGGGCGCCAGGTCCCGGCCGCACCGATGTCGTCTTTCAGTATACGGTCAAGCCGATTACCGGCTTTGCGCTGGTCGACACCTGGCTCTCCGGCAAGGCTGGCGCCTTCCGCGATGCGCTATCGCATCTCGTGCTGCCGGCGACTGTGCTTGCCATCTATGCGCTCGCCTCGATTGCCCGGCTGACGCGCTCGACCATTCTGACCGAACTCGGCCAGGAATATGTCACCACTGCCCGGGCCAAAGGTGCGAGCATTCGCCGGGTCGTGCTCGTTCATGTCCTGCCGAATGTCGCCGGCACGCTGCTGACCGTCGTGGCGCTCGCCTATGCCAGCCTGCTCGAGGGTGCCGTTCTGACCGAGACCGTCTTTGCCTGGCCGGGGATTGGTCGCTACCTGACCACCGCCATGTTTGCCGGCGACATGGCCGCCGTGCTCGGCGCGACACTGGTGGTCGGCACGTCCTTCGTGCTGCTCAACACGCTGACTGATCTCGGCGCCGTGCAACTCCAGGCTGGAGGCCGGCGATGAGCGGGATCGTCGGACATCCAGTTGCCGCACCGTCTTTCGCCACGCGTTTCCTACGCTCGCCATCCGCCGCGATCGGCGGCGCTGTGGTTCTGCTGATCCTGATTGTGGCCTTGCTCGCACCGCTGATCGCCCCCTATGACCCAATCCTGCAGAACACTGCCGACCGGCTGATGCCTCCCACGGCGGCGCACTGGCTGGGCACCGACGCCTTCGGCCGCGACATGCTCTCTCGCCTGATCTACGGCGCACGGCCTACTCTGCTGCTTGTCCTTGTCGTGGTGCTGCTGATGGCTCCCCTCGGCATTCTCGTTGGCATTCTCGCCGGCTTCTTCGGCGACCTGACTGAACGCGTCCTGATGCGATTCACAGATATCGTCATGTCCTTCCCACGCCTGCTTCTAGCTTTCGCCTTTGTCGCCGTCATAGGGCCCGGCCTGATCAACGGCGCGCTTGCACTGGCGCTGACGAGTTGGCCGGCCTATGCGCGGCAGGCGCGCGTCGAAACGGCGAGCTTGCGGCGCAGCGAGTATCTCGCCGCCGCCGAGATGGTCGGCATACGCGGTATCCGCCTGCTCTGGGGCCATATCCTGCCGCTCGTCCTGCCCTCGTCGTTGATCCGCCTGGCGCTCGACCTTTCCGGCATCGTCCTCGCCGCCGCCGGCCTCGGCTTCCTCGGGCTGGGCGTACGGCCGCCTACGGCGGAATGGGGTTCCATGGTCTCGGACGGCACGCAGGTGATTTTCGACCAATGGTGGGTGGCCGCCGTCCCCGGCATTGCCATCCTGACGATTTCGCTGGCCTTCAACCTGATCGCCGATGGCCTGCGCGACATACTGGATCCCCGCCATGGCTGACCCATTGCTCGACATCGACGGCCTGTCGATCGCCTTCCCGTCCGAAGCCGGGCCGGTCCGGGCGGTCGATGACATTTCCTTCACGTTCGGCCGTGAAATCTTGGCGCTCGTCGGCGAATCCGGCTCCGGCAAATCCATGACCGGCCGCGCGATCATGGGACTCCTGCCGCGTAGCGCCGACATGCGCGCCCGCAAACTCGACTTCGACGGCCGCGATCTCAAGGCGCTCCCGCCATCCGCCTGGAATGCGTTGCGCGGCAATGACATCGGCCTCATCCTGCAGGAACCCAAATATTCGCTTAATCCTGCTCACCGGATCGGCCGCCAAGTCGAAGAGACATTACTGCTCCATACCAACCTCTGCGCTGCAGAACGTCGCGAGCGGGCGCTCGACATGCTCGCCAAGGTCGGGCTGCCGGACCCGAAGCGTGTCTATGCCAGCTATCCCGCCGCCCTTTCCGGCGGCATGGGCCAGCGCGTCATGATCGCCGCGATGATCATCAACCAGCCGAAACTGCTGGTCGCCGACGAGCCGACCTCGGCGCTCGACCGCGCGCTGCAGGACCAGATCCTAACGCTGCTGCGGACGCTGACCACCGAATTCGGCATGGGCCTGCTGCTGATCAGTCACGATCTCAAACAGGTGTCGCGCTATGCCGATCGGGTGGTTGTCATGCGCCGCGGCAAGATCGAAGAGCAGATTGCGGCCGTCGACCTCGCTCAGGCCAAATCCGCCTATACGCAGGCGCTCTGGGCCGCCCAGCCATCCGCTGCGACCTACGGCACACGGCTTCCGGTCTATAGAGAGGCGCCATGAACGCGCTTTCCGTCGAAAGCCTCGTGATCGGCTTCGAGACATCCGGCAATCGCTTCGTCGCGGTGAAAGGGGTGGGCTTCGAGGCCGCCGACGGCGAGACGTTCGGGCTTGTCGGCCCGTCCGGTTGCGGCAAGACCACCGTTCTCCGGGCCATTGCCGGCTTGAACACCCATTGGCAGGGTTCAATTCGCGTCTTCGGCGACATGTTAGGGCCCGGCCGCAAGATCACCGGCAAACTGCGCGACAATATCCAGATGGTATTCCAGGACCCTAATTCGTCGCTGCATCCACGTCACCGCATCGGCCGCACGCTGGGCGAACCGCTGGCAATCCGCGGCGAGCGCAATGTTGAACGACAGGTCGTCGACGCGCTCGCCAAGGTCGGGCTTGCCGCTGCCATAGCCGGCCGCTATCCACACCAGCTCTCCGGCGGCCAGCGGCAGCGCGTCGCGATTGCTCGGGCGCTGCTCCTTAAACCCTCGCTGCTGCTGCTCGACGAGCCGACGTCTGCGCTCGACATTTCCGTGCAGGCCGAAATCCTCAACTTGCTCAACGATCTCAAGCGAGCGCAGGGCATGACGCTGATCCTCGTCAGCCATGATCCCGGGGTAATCGCCCACATGTGCGACCGGGCCGTGATGATGAAGTCCGGCCTAATCGACCGCTCACTCGATCGCAATGCTCTGGCGACCGATGATTGGGCGGCAGCGCTCGCCTGACTTCCGGTCAAGCGATCGTGGTGACAATCTAGGATTGCTGCGGATCATATTGCTGACCGTGCAGATTTCATCCTCGGCCGCCGAGATGATCGCCTATCTGCAAGTAGGCGTTACCGAAGTCGCCGGAGTCAAAACTGGATCGCGTTTTCGACTGTAGATGCTTTATCTGAGGTTGCCGACGGTTAATCGACGTCAACTGCTTCTTATTCGCCTTAAAGGGATACGAACGGCTGGCCCCTAAGAGCAGATCCTGTGATCGATGAATCGATTGTGAGGTGACGGCAGGAGACGAAGCTGATTCAACATCCACGTCAGGAGAGGTGGATGATGGCACGAGCATTTAAGCGATGACCTTCGATTGCGCGTATTGAAAGCGTCCGCGGCAGGCATGTCTGCGCGCCAAGCTGTTGTCGAAGGCACAGTCAGGGTCGCGGAAAAAGGAATTCGATCACAGGCGTCGATCCGACGCAATCGAACCGGGGCGTCACGATGGAACGGCAGAGCCGCGGGCACCTGAGCCGGCCACGGGAGCGAACCTCAGATACGCGTATTCCAGTTCCTCTTCACACGGATATCGCCTGCACCGCGTTCGTAACGTTGCCAATCCATTCGTTCAGCGACGCAGCGGCGGCATGACTCTGTGAGACGATCTGCGGCACCAGATCGATATCGGCAACACTGCCAAGCGCCAGGAGGCCCATCGCAAAAAGACCAGGAACTGAACGGTGCGCAGCAATAGTGCGCCCGCATTCGTCGGTGACGAGACCAAGTTCGAGTTCATCGCGTTTTGCCAGACCGCACGCAACAACGGATCTTATAAGGGAACTGTCGTTGCTGGACGAAGGAAGCCGGCAGTCAACCGTGAAATCGGCCTGAAGTACTTCGAAACCTTGTGAGGCCGATATCAAGACGCCATTGCTGGCAATGCGTTCAACCCTGCCCTTCCTCAAGGTGATGGCGCCGCTTTCGATCGCCTGATGCAGGTGCCTGTAATCGTCTGGCGGCAACCGATGGCGATGGCTATCATACACTGCTTTCACATGGCGTTTGAACCTTGCGCGTTCATCCGGCCTCAACTCCTCCCAAAGCTCGCGTGCCTGCAGCCGAAACCCGTTCATGATGCCCTGCCATCCAGACCCCTCCGCGTCCGCCCGCCTTGCCGCATCGCGCAGATAGCGGAACGCACCGCGCAGCGTTCGCGGAATGGGTTCGCCCGTAGCGGCGGATCCGACCGCCGCCTGGGCATGCGATTGCGGCAGAAAGCCGGATTCGGAAATGAGATTGATATGAGGGACCTTGCCGTCTTTCAGAAGCGAAAGGGCCTGACCCACGGCTTTGACACCGCCTCCGATCACAACACCGCTTTGGGCTCCGGCGGGTATCGTGGGCTTCTCCAGACTGTCGCGCAATCCATAGCCTGTCGCCAGGAAGACAACATCGAAATGCTTCCTCTGGTCATTACCGAAGAAAATGGAAAAGCCCGTCTGCGGAAGGCGATCGACTGCGGTAACGGTCTCGGGAAGGAATTGAACAACCACGTCCGGACGCGCCATCAACGCTTCCGCGAAACGCTTGTAGACGTAGCTGCCAAACACCCGCTCGGGAACGAATGAGTGCTCGAGCCCTGCAGAATTGGCGGGAAGGCCATCATGCCAATCCCTGTCCGCTTCCAGCCAGCTCTGGAAGTCATCCCTGCGCGTGGGATCGATGGACAAGTCGCGAACACGACTGTTCAATACCGTTGCCACTGCATGGTTCACGCCCTCTCCTACATCAATCTTGGGTCGAGGATCGAACATTATTAGGTGAAAAGGACGATCGATGCCTTTGAACAGAGCGATTGCGGTCATGATGCCGGTAAAGCCCCGGCCAACGATCGCGATTGTTGCAAGGCGGTCCGCATCTTTCCCCTGAGGGTCCAAAGAGTGGGGCGAGAGAAGAGTCATGCGTTGGCTCCTTCTGCGTCGGATCAGCTCGGGTTAAAAACTTAGCCGGAACTGTTCTTGCCGCGTTAATCTCTACAAAGATGATAGATAATGGTCGCCGGATAGCAAGATGTATTCGGCAAGTCATCCTCGCCAACCCCTCACCACAGGACGCAAACCGTTTAATTCGCTGCGTAATTTCTCAAGCGGGGCTGCCGCGAAATGCGACCTTTGACCTGCGTCGAAGGCAGAATTTTCTCTTTTTCTATCGAATATGGAGGAAAATAAATGAGCTTTCGTCGTCGTCGCGAACCTTTGCAACCTCCCCCCGCGGCAACAACCGGCCTAGCATCGCTTCTTGCGATGGAGACGAGTGCTCGCGGTCTGGGGAGGTTGGCATGGCAGGTTTGAACCGCAGCTTGAGCGATCTGTCAAAAGAACCGCCCTTGTCGTCAGACGTTTCCGGATTATGGGAGGCGCTCTGCGGTGAGGCGATGGATGCATCCTCGAAGGATCCGTCCCTGACCCGTACAATGAATTCCGCAGTGCTTTATCATGCAAGTTTTGCTCAAGCGCTGGCGCAGCGCATCGCCTTCAAACTTGCCAACCACGATCTCGATCAGGATGAGCTGTTGTCCGTTGTCGCCCAGGCGCTGATCAGCAACCCGGATATCGTCGATCATGCTGCTGCGGATTTGGCGGCCATCAAGGAACGTGACCCCTCAAATGCGGAAATCCTGACGCCATTCCTATATTTCAAGGGATTCGTGGCTTTGCAGGGGCAGCGTGTCGCGCATTGGCTTTGGCATCATGACCGTATCCACATGGCCCGGCACGTGCAAAGCCGCATTTCCGAGGTCTTTGGGGTCGATATTCATCCCGCCGCGAAAATGGGAAAGAGCATCATGCTCGATCATGGAAGCGGCCTCGTTATCGGCGAGACAGCAATTGTCGAAGACGACGTATCGATCCTTCAAAACGTGACCTTGGGCGGAACCGGAAAGGAAAGCGGTGATCGCCATCCGAAGGTAAGGCGCGGGGCGCTGATCGGAGCCGGCGCAAAGATCCTCGGGAATATAGAGATTGGCATGGGCGCCAAGGTCGGCGCCGGCAGCGTGGTTGTCGGCTCCGTAGCGCCGTATACGTCCGTCGTCGGCATTCCTGCGACTCCGACCGGAAGACGTCATTCGGGCCTTCCCGGCATTACGATGGATCAAACTCTGGCGGAGCCGGAATACATCATCTGATGTCCCCGCTCCTACCGTGTCCCATCGCGATGGGCTCAAGAGCAAATATCGCTCTTCTTTGCGCTCAACCATGCTCGCCGCTTTGTCTTTGCCCCATTGGGAACAACAACAGCATCATCGCGATCAAGCCCGGTCCTGCCCCTACCATCTGCGAGGGAGCAGCAGCTGAGCAACGGCGGAAACCGATATAGCAAGCCCCATTCCACCCTCTGTCATCAGCCGCACGATGATGAGATTACCCACACAATAAAGCGCGACTGGCGGGACCAGCACAAGAATGCTGTTGGTTGCAATATAGGTGCCTGAAGCGGTCGCCGCGCCCAGGAATGTTGCCATTGCGCCGCCGAGCCAAAGCAGAAATTCTGTTCTCATAGGTGACCTTCGTTCGTCTTCCGCAAGCTGCATACAGCTGTCGGCCGAGGATCGCCAGCGTTGGATTCCACTACGGATCGGCTGTTCGGGCCTAGTCGGATGCTTCTCTCGAGCCTCGCATCGAGAGCGTGAATGACGGTCTCGATACGCAGCGGCGGGCTCTGCCGACTTCGTCTTTCAACATTCATCGGCTGATTGCGGGTCTTTCTGAGGCCGCCGGTGGTAGAATTTGTCAAGGCGGGCCTCGATTTGAGTGCCTTATACTTCGCATCGTTAACGACCTTCGGTCATCATCTTGATAGTCGGCGATTCACGGCGATTCATTCCTCCCGACCCGCTACGTCGGCTGTTCCCCTCTGGAGGTTTTCGACCTTCACATCTGGAGGCCCGGCTTTACGTCCGTAGCCTCTTTTTTTGTCCATCAGGCACAGAGTTGTATATTAAATTTATTGACTTCAGGTCAACGCAGCCAAAATCCGGATGGCTTCGCGACAACGCGCGGCGATCTCGATTTTAAACACGCGCTCTATTTTCCACTTCATTGGGCCGGCGGTCGCGGATCTTTCCTGGTATCCAAAACCCTAGACCTTCGCGCCTTAGGCGCCAGAAGAACGGCTCGTTCGGAGCATCGAAGGAAGACCCAATCTGCAGCAAGTGCCGTCGATGAATCGCGATATCCGCTCGGCTTGGGGCTCTGTGCGTTCTACCTGTCTCGCGCAGCCCGATAGCTGGCCGCATGATGCCGATCGGGCACCTTGTCGCCGTCTCTGAAGATCTTTTGCCGCAGCGAGCCTTCCTGGTAGGTAGTCTTGTAGATCCCACGATCTTGCACGGCAGGTACCACGTGCTCGACGAAGTCTTCGTAGCTTTCCGGGACGACGGTGCGGGTCAGATTGAACCCATCGATCTCGCCCTCCTCGATCCACGACGCAAGTTCGTCCGCGACCTGGGAGCCGTTGCCGACGATCGTTGGATACCGCCCACCGATGGCGAGTTCGCCAAGTAACTGGCGCTTAGTCCATCCACGCTGCTTCGCAAGCTGGGTTTGAGACTGAATGGCATTGGACGTCCCGTAGACGATCTCCTCGTCTAGATCGTATTTCGAGAAGTCGATGCCAGTACCAGCCGAGAAATGAGCAAGGCCTGCTTCCGGATTTGCGTAATGGAGATATTCGGCATGCTTGTCTTTGGCTTCACCAGTCGTTGCACCGGTGACCACCGTGACCCCTACTAGGATCTTGATGTCCTCCGCTCGGCGTCCTGCATCGACAGCTTCCTGGCGGAGAGCACGGGCTGCGGTTCGGGCCGACGATTTGTCGCTACCGGTGATAAACACGCACTCGGCGTGACGGGCGGCGAATTGCCGTCCCCTCCCCGAGGTTCCCGCCTGATAGAGCACGGGCGTCCTTTGCCGCGACGGCTCACTGAGATGATATCCGTTCGACCGATAGTATCGACCATCATGCTCTATGGGCCGGATCTTGCTCGGATCTGCAAACACGCGGTTGGCTTTGTCGAGCAAGATGGCATCGTCGTCCCAACTTCCCTCCCAGAGCTTGTAAAGCACCTCGAGATATTCGTCGGCTCGATCATAGCGACTGTCATGCTCGGCCTGGGCGTCTTCTCCTAGAGCTCTGGCCGCACTGTCGAGGTAGCCCGTGACGATATTCCAGCCGATCCTGCCGTCCGTCAGGTGGTCGAGCGTCGACATCCGCCGGGCAAAAAGGTAGGGCGCTTCTGAGTTGACGTTGACAGTGACGCCAAAGCCCAGATTCTTCGTCACCGCGGCCATTGCCGAAACCAGCAAGAGCGGATCGTTGATGGGTAACTGGATGGACTCCCTCACCGTAAGATCCGCCGAGCCTTGATAGACGTCGTAGACGCCGATGATGTCGGCGAGAAACACGCCGTCGAACAGGCCGCGTTCCAGCGTCTGGGCGAGCGACGTCCAGTAGTCGAGGGTCTTGTACCGGTGTGACTGATCGCGCGGATGCGTCCAGAGCCCGTGGTTGATGTGGCCGACAGAGTTCATGTTGAACGCGTTTAGTAAGATCTGCTTCTTCTGAGCCAAGGTCTCCCTCCGCCTCCGTTTGCATTCAGATTGCGCCGTGACGTGGCGGTAGCTTTCCGCTCAGATAGTAGTGTCCGATCGCCTGGTATTTCCAGCGAACCGGGTCGTGCAGCGTGTGGGTTCGCACATTGCGCCAGTATTGGTCGAGGTTGTCCTCCGAGAGCGTGGACGAGGTTCCCGAAAGTTCGAACAGCTTGCTGCCGGCCAATAGCCCCGCCTTTGTCGACAGGATTTTCGCCTCCGCCACTGCAATTGATGCCGCTGCGACGGTCTGTTCCGTCATGTCGCACTGTGCCGTGTCGACCAGCGCCGCCGCTCTGGCAAGCAAGGCTTCGGCCGCCCGCAGCCGCACCTTGACCTCGCCGACGCCATAAAGAGTCAGCGGATCATCGACGGCCCGCTCGACCTTCGCGTCGATCCACGGACGCGAGCGCTCCCTGATGAACCGCAGCATCTCGCGGTAGGCGCCCTGCCCGATGCCAAGATCGATCGCGGCATGCATGAGCTGTGCCTGTGGGCCGATCGTCGTCGGCCGGTCGAACGACGCCTTGAACGGTACGATCCACTCGGGTTTGACCTGCACATGCTCAAACTGGACCGAGCCGCTGCCGGTAACACGCTGACCGAAGCCATCCCAGTCGTCGGTGATGGTAACACCGGGCGCGTTGCGGGGAATGAAGACCAGATAGCTGGTCTCAAGCCCGTCTTCGACCGCGACCGCAAGAGTTGGGATCCAATGCGCATAAAGCGCACCGGTGCAATAGAACTTGCGCCCCTCGACGAAAGCACCGCTTTCATCGATTACAAGCCTCGTTCGCCGCGTGAAGTCGCGCTGTCCCACTTCCGCCAGAGCGTTGCCAAACCGTTCTCCTGCAAGGACCCGGCCGTAGAAGAATCGCTTCTGCTCCTCGCTGCCGCCGACCCGCAGTACCTCAAGGGCGTAGTAATGGTTCTGTGGGATCTGCGAGAGCGAGCCGTCGGCCGCGCCAATGATCGCGATGACCTGTGCAAGCGTTCGGTTGCAGAGACCCGGCCCGCCATAAGCACGAGGCACCGTGATGCCCCAGAGACCGCTGGCGGTGAACTCCTCCAGTTCCTCCCAGGGCAACACCCTGTCCCTATCGCGTTCCGAGGCGCCGTGCGCAAACTCTTCGGCAAGTCGGGTTGCCGCCGCAATCGCTTCTTCGTCGCTGGCAATTGATGCCGGGCGGCGTCGGATGGGCTCGATGGACGATGATGGTGATGCGTTGGTCATCGGCGCCTCAATTCCACTGATGTCTGGCTGGATAAGCGCCGGTCAGCTCATATTTTCCGAGAAGGTGGTATTTCCAGCGCACCGGATCGTGCAGGGTATGGACACGCGCGTTTCGCCAGTGGCGGCCGAGATTGTGTGCCTCCCGTGTCGAGGCCGAGCCCGCAAGGTCGAAAAGCTGTTCGGTCGCCGCAAGCGCGATCTCGGTGGTCAGGATCTTTGCCTCGGCGACTGCGACAGACGCCAAAGCGCTGGACGCGTCCGTGACTTTTTCTTGGGCAACCCGATCTATCGTCTCGGCCGCTTCATACAGGATTGCTTGCGCTGCATGAAGATCCGTGTAGAGGCTGCCGACCGAGTGGATGATCGTTGGATCGTCGGTTGCTGAGGAGACGCCGGAATCGACCCATGGCCTTGCACGATCTCGGACAAACGCCACGGCATCGCCGACCGCGGCCGCCGCAATCCCCGAATCGATGGAAGCCTGCACGAGCTGGGAAATCGGACCGGCGAGACCGGGACGGTCGGCATAGGACCAGACCGGGAAGACGAGTTCCGGGTCGATGGGGACATCAGCGAACCCGACGGAGCCACTGGCTGTCGTGCGCTGGCCGAAGGACGACCAGTCGTCGATGACAGTCACACCAGGTGCATCATGGGCAGCCCAGACCTGGATGGCTCGCCCTTCGTCATCAATCGCCCTTGTCGGTATCCAGTGCGCAAAGATCGCTCCCGTCGAATAAAAGCGACGGCCGGTCAGTCGCGGGCCGTCTGCCGTCGATCGCAGTATAGTCGTGCTGACGGCCACCGATTTCGTCTTTTTCTCCGGGCCAGCATTCCCGATGCGGAATCCATTGAGGACATCGCCGAAGATCCGGGCCTTCTGGGCGTCGGAGCCGACGTCCTTCAGCAACGCGAGCACGCCAAACTGGTTCTGAGGGATTTGGCCGAGGGCGGGATCCGCCGCGCAGAGGGTTTCGAACACCTTCGCCAGGGTGACGTTCGACACTTCCGCTCCGCCGAATGCCTTCGGGATCGTCATTCCGCCAAGACCGCTTGCGGTGTATTCGTTGACCTCCTCCCAGGGCAGCAGCCTTTTGGCGTCACGCTCGGAAGCTCGGACCACAAAGCGCTCCGCCAATCGAGAAGCAATGTCCAAAGCCTCCTGATCACTGGTAATGAGATGCGGCCGCACAGGAGCCGATGGACGGCGTCCGGCTGTATCGCGAGAATGAGGATTCTGATTGGTCATGTCGTGTATCGATCTTTCAGATCATCGCGCGCCAGGTATCGCACGGCGCTATCGCCGGCGAACTGCACGAGGCAGACCAGCGCGATCAGGACAACGATCACCGCCGCCATGACGGTCGTGTCAAAGCGCTGGTATCCATAGCGGATGGCCATGTCTCCAAGACCACCCGCGCCGACAGCACCTGCCATTGCGGAGGCGCCGATGACGCTAACGAGCGTGATCGTGAAACCGCCAATGATGCTGGGGAGTGCTTCAGGGATCAGGACATGACGGACGATATGCCACCGTCGGCACCCGATCGCCTGCGCCGCTTCGATCAGGCCGGGATCGACCTCGCGAAGACTGACCTCGGCGATCCGGGCGAAGAATGGTGTCGCACTGATGGACAAGGGCACTGCGGCCGCCCAGACGCCGATGGTCGTCCCGGTGATCAGACGGGTAAGTGGCAGCAACGCAACGAGAAGAACGATGAACGGTGTCGCGCGAAAACCGTTGATGATCGCTGCCAGTACGCGCTGCGTCTTGGGCGCCTCGATCAGTCCGCCAGGCTGGGCCAGCACCAGAAAGACAGCAAGCGGAATTCCTGCCGCAAATGCGATTAGAGAGGAAACCCCAACCATCGCAATCGTGTCGAGCAACGCCTGCCACAGGCGTTCATACATCATCGCCGACATAGCCGAGTATCCTGACTTGATGAGCGAGACCTTCGAGGCCAGGCGGCACCCTCGTTCTCACCTCGTTGACGGAAATGAGCAGACGCCCGCTCACATGTCCCTGAATGCGATCGAGCGAACTTTGCAGAACCCGCGTCGACGTGCCTAGAGCATTCGCGATCGCGGCGACGTCGGGTTCCAGCCCGCCCTCACCCGAATAGGACAGCTCCATGATTGTCCGCGTCGCTTCTCCGTCCGGTTGATCGCGAAGACGGCTTTTGACGTCTTCCGGAATGTCACGGTTCAATGGTTGCAGCAGCGCCCGCGTTGCAGGGTGGATCGGGTTTCCAAAGACCTGCCAAACAGGGCCCGATTCTGCGACACTTCCCTCATCGAGAACGAGAACCTGGTCGCAGATTTCGCGAATGACGCTCATCTCATGCGTGATCAGAATGATCGTCAGGTTGAGCCGGCGGTTGATGTCCTTCAAGAGCGCGAGGATCGACATCGTCGTTTCCGGATCAAGAGCGGACGTCGCCTCGTCGCAAAGCAGGATCTCAGGCCGGTGGACGAGCGCCCTGGCAATACCGACGCGCTGCTTCTGTCCGCCTGACAATCGCGACGGGTAGGTTTTCCCTTTCCCCTCGAGCCCGACCAGCGCCAGCACTTCCGCAACACGCTCTTCGATCTGGCGTTTCGGAACGCCCGCGACGAGCAGCGGGAACGCAACATTGCCCCAGACGGTCTTTGACGACAGAAGGTTGAAATGCTGGAAGATCATGCCGATCCTCCGACGGAGCTCCACCAGCCCGTCCTCCTCAAGAGTCGATACATCGACGCCATCGACCGTTACCCGGCCGCCGGTCGGCTTTTCCAGACGGTTGATCGTGCGAAGCAGGCTCGACTTTCCGGCACCGCTCCGACCGATGATCCCGTAAACCGATCCGGCCGGCACGTCGATGGAGATCCCCCTGAGTGCATGCACCTCGCCGGCCGACGAATTGTAACGTTTCTCGACATTCGTGAAGGAAACTGTACCGACGTTTCGCGACAGTCCCGGCAGAGCGTGTTCTACCGGGATTGTCGTTAATTCTGGATTTTTCGGCTCGCCGCCCGTCGCTTGGGACACGCGTAGGGCCGTCGCGCTCAATTTACCCATGGGAGCGTATAGAGCTTAGGATCCGAAGCGAACGCCTTGTCGATCGCAGCCTTCACGGCGTCTGATTTCTGGTAGAGATCAACCAGTTGTTTGATGCCCGCATCGTTGACCTTCGCAGACTGGACCGCGAAGACAATTGCGAACTGCTTGTCACCGACGCCCGAATAGAGCAGCCCCGAGCTCGGATTGAAAGCCTTCGATGCGACGATGAAGTGGGGGTAGCCCTGCGCAAGATCGACATCCGCGGTGACGCGCGAGAGCTGCGGCCCCTCGACTTCGTTGAACGTGAGGTGCTTCGGGTTGTCGACGATATCGTCAAGCGTTCCCTTGAAACCGACGCCATCCTTGAGCTTCAGCAGGCCTGCCGTCTGCAGGAGAAGAAGGCCACGCCCCTGGTTGACGGGGTCGTTCGCAATCGCGACCGTTCCTTTGTCGGGGATCTCGTCAAAGCTTTTATGCTTGAGCGAATAAAGACCGATGTTAGCTAGGACGCCGATGCCGGCACTCTTGAAATCGTAGCCTCGTTCCTTGATCGCGTTATTCAGGAACGGCTGGTGCTGGAAGTAGTTTACGTCGATGTCGCCCGACTGAAGAGCGATGTTCGGCGTCGTCCAGTCGGTGAATTCGACGACCTGGAGGTCGAGGCCCTTGGCCTTCGCTTCCGGAACGAGTGCCTCGATGGAATCGGCATATACTCCTGGCACCACGCCGACCTTGATCGTTTCGGCGCTGACACTGCCAGCCAACGTCAATGCCGCGAGCGCAATTATGCCTGCAATGTACTTTCTCATGAACGTCCCCTTTTGATTTGAGACGAAGCTATTGTCCATGAAAGCTGTAGACAAAGCAGAATTTGCCCATGAACGTCACACAGTGAGAAAAATTTTGCGGCAGTGCACAAGATCTCGCGGGCTATCCGCGCATCCGGAGACCCTTCAACGGTGGGCATCTCGGATGCGCTAAATTCGGATGACGCCCCAGGCAATCTCCCTCCTTGAACTCAATCCGGGCTAAATTGAAAGCGCGGTGGGCACGATCGCAAATCGCAAAAGCCTTCACCGACCAAGCGAGCGCCGCGGCCCTGCGGCCGCGCCGGGTTAAACGCATACATCAGGGGCGAAAAGCTCGCCTCGTTTAAACGCGTTTCGCTGCGATCCCTTGGCCTCCACCGATGCACGTCGGTCAGGCCACAACGGCCGCCAGAACGCCGCAGTTCGAGATCACCCCAAGGGACACAGCCCGCCTACGATGTGCATCGCAGCTTCCGAGAAGTTCAACCGCAGGATGGAAAGCGCAAAGCTGCCAATCAGAACTTCATCATTTCGAACGATTGATCGAGTCGCGATGGCGCGGTCTTTCGCCTTGAACGGATTAGAACCAACGACCCTGTGCAATAGATTCATTAGGCGAGCTAAGAGCTTGGGCTGGCTGGAATAACTAATTTGGGGCTGCGCGTACTGACGGCGTTTGGATCGGGGAAAGCGACAGCGGACATGCAACCTCAAGCTATCTGTCAGCCTTGGCAGCGCTGGTGGCAAACGCGTATCCAGCGAGACCAAACGACGATGGGTTGCATCGGTCGGCCGACTGTCCTCGTCACTTGACATCTACTACCCTCCGGATACCAAACTCTACGCCGTGCATGCATCCGGCCGTCAGCCGTCCCGCCGTGTCAGACATCTATCGACTATCTTGCGAGATCATTGCAGTCAGGCTGAGCCGCTTCCTCACTCTCCTCCCACTATCGAAGATCGGTGTTTCCCATCATTCCTCTTGCTGCGTTTGCAGCCGTTAGCGGGCCATCAAAAACGGTTGCAGATTCACTATCGCGACAGTTGAAATTAACGATTTGATAACCTACCTCTGGCCCGGAGGGACCCATGAAACTTGTCAATGATTTCAAAGATTTTCTTGCTGATACTGTCAATCTGAACCAGACGCGCATCACCCGGCTCGAGGAGCGGGTAGAGACTATCAAATCGTTTCTGAGAGATTCCGACTGGGAGCCGACAATTTCCACCTTTATCGGTCAGGGCTCGTGGGCGCACGACACGATCATCCGCCCGGTTGATGGGGGGGAATTCGATGCTGATCTTCTCGTCCGAGTTCGGCCGGTGGACGGCTGGAGCGCTGCCCAGTACGTGAAGGATCTTGGTCGGGTCTTTCTGGAAAGTGGTCGATATGCGGACAAGACCGTCGTCTATGACTACTGCGTCACCATCACCTACGCCGACGACTGCAAGATCGACATCGCACCCCTGGTGATGGACCGCGAATACCAGGGAACACTGGAGGTTTGTGATAAGCGCAACGACAAGTTCGATGAATCTCAACCCGTTGAGTATACCCGGTGGATGCGCGAGAAGAACGGGTATTCAGGGAATAACTCGTTCCGGAAGGCGACAAGGCTGATCAAGTACATCAGGGACATCAAGAAACGCTTCAGTTGCCAGTCCGTTCTGCTGACGACACTGATCGGTCACAGGATCGAGTGGTTCGACAAGGATTCGGCGGCCTTCGCAGACACACCAACCGCCCTTCAAACAATAATGGTCAGGCTGGACGATTGGCTGCAAGCTCGCCCGGATAAGCCAGAAGTCGCGAATCCATCCCTCCCTACAGAGAATTTCGCTGATCTCTGGAACGACACCCAGTACGCCAACTTCCGGAACTTCGTGAACAAGTATCGGAAATGGATCGACGACGCGATGGCTGCGGAAACCCGCTCTGACAGCATCGAGAAGTGGAGGAAGGTTTTCGGTGACGATTTCGCGAAGGGCGAGAACGTCAAGAAGGCTGAAGCGACCGCGAGCCAGCAGACATTGTCTCTCCTTAAGGAGGGGGCAGCCCATCTGGGCACTCTAGTTGATGCGGTGATTGACTTCGGGGTCAGCATTCTCCCGCCGGCCTTCCGAACGCCCGCTCATCTCCAAAGACCACCGTGGCAGCCCGCCCAGCATGTCTCCCACAATGTGCAGGTACTCGCCGAATACCGATCGTCCCAATCGTCAGGGCGCGGGCATCCGGTAAATTCCGGCGAGGCCCTGCCACCCCAGGGCGGACTTTGGTTCGATCTGCGGGTCAACAAATTTCAGATGGTACCAGCGGACTGCTACGTTCGGTGGCGGATCACCAATACCGGAGCCGTTGCTATGGCGCTCAAGAAGGGTCGAGGTGGCTTCGAGAAACCGAATGATCGCAATCGCCGGTGGGAGTCGCTGCAATATCGGGGAGTTCACATGGCGGAAGCATTCGTCATTCGCAGAAGCGATGATCAGCTCGTGGGCTTCAGTGAGCCCTTTTACGTCGTAATCAAGTAGTCGGGAGAGGTCGAGATGCCCAAGGTGGATACAGTCGGTGAGAATTATTACAAACCTCTGGAACTCGCCGAGACTATCGGAGGCTGGCTGTTCTGGATCGTATCGGCGCTTTCCATTGGCACGCTCTTCGTCGATAAAGCCGCCTATCCGGTGTTGTTCGAAATCCTCCAGATCGCATTCCTCGTGCTTGCGCTTCTGTTCTTCGTTCAGGGGCAGGCGCAAGAACTGTACTTTTTCCCTCGGGCGGAAGACAAGCGGAGGCAGGAACTCCTTTCGAACAGCTACGGGGTTTCCCTGACGAACGAGGAGACGGTTGGGTACTACAACAACGACCAGACGAACCCGCTGAAGCGCCTCGCTGCATCGATCATGGAGAGTACGTTCTTCACGCGCGAGATCGTTCGAAAGATGCTTGTTGGCCAGCGGGCGAAGACCCTGGGATACCTTGTTGTCTACGTTATCGCAATCTCGGTCCGATCCACCAATCTGGAATTGCTGACGGTAGCGGCGCAGGTTCTTTTCAGCGAAGACATCATCTCGCGCTGGCTTCGAATGGAGTGGCTTCGTCTTCGCAGTGAACAGGTTTACGACAACTTCCATCGGCTGTTCTCGAGCAAGCAGTCATTCTCGCGTGTTGCGGCGCAATCGCAGGCAATCGACTTGTTCTCCTTCTACGAGACGACGAAGGCCACTGCTGCCATCCTTCTTTCATCGCGGGTGTTCCACAAGCACAACGCACGCCTGACACAAGAATGGGATCAGGCACGAACACGGCTGGGGATCTGAGCGAACGATGGTCACAACCGTGGAAGAGGCTTTCCGCCAGTTCAGAACCAATCTGGAGATCACAAGTCTCCAGGAAAGCACGACCTCAACGCGCCAATCGAATGTCCGCGATGCCGTCGCGAGAGACTTCTCCGTGCTGGAGAGTTTCTTGACGGGTTCCTATCGTCGGAACACCATGATCGCGCCTTTAACGACCGCCGATATCGACGTCTTCGTAGTACTCGATCCTAAATACTATGCCAGCAACAATCAGCGCGCGTTGCTGTCCGCCGTGATGGGCACTCTTAAGAAAGAGTACCCGAAGACGCCTAAAATCAAACCGGACGGCCAAGCCGTGACCATCACATTTACGGACTTTGAGGTCGATGTCGTTCCCGGGTTCTATCCGACGGGAGGCGGCTTCCTTATTCCTGACGCGACTGTCGGCAGATGGATTTCTACCGATCCGAAGAAACACGTCGAGCTATGGACAGCCTCCAACAAGGCTCACGGTGGCTCGCTAGTGCCGTTGATCAAGATGATGAAGTGCTGGAACCGCGCCAACGGCAACCTTTTTCGGTCCTTCCATCTGGAGGTTCTGGTCCGCCATGTTCTGACAGACGTGACCATCACTGACATTCCGAGTGGGGTCCGGTGGGTGCTCGACAAGATCCGGGAAAAGGTCTGGACTAAAATTGCAGACCCCGCGGGTTACAGCGACGATGTGGCGCCGTATCTTTCCAAGGCTGAAGCGGACAGGATGATCTCAGTAATCAATAGCGCTCATCGGTCAGCGGTCGCCGCAGAGACTTACGCTAGTATCGGCTACGTGAGGTCGGCAATCGAGGAATGGCGTTCGATCTTCGGCGACTATTTCCCCGCCTACGGCTGAATGCCAGGAGCGCCGAAAACTAAATGGCGTTTCAAAATGGGAATAGCGGTTTCATGGTTCTGACAGAAGTCAGTCCAATTGTAGTTTGAAGCGGCTTCGTTGCGTTGGTAATGTCTTTCGAAAATGGGCTGGGAGCAGTCATGTGATTACAACAATCGTGACGGCAGGGATGGGGTTAATCGACGCATTAGCCGCCCTCGCGACCATATGCACGGATGGCACCAAGGTCGTGGATCGCGTGACGGTGAAGCAGATTCTGAGCGCGTTGCGCGAGATCTACTTCTACGATGATCGGACGCTTTCGCTCCTAGAGAAAACAGTCGATGGCGAAGAACTGTCATTTGAAGAGGTGGACAGAGCGCTAGGCGGGCTGTTTCGTGGTGAGGAGACGATTTCCGAAGCTCTTTTGAAGCTCGAACAAGCTGAACTGTCTCCACATAACGATCTTTCTGTGGAGGCCTGGAACAAGCTCCGTGGCTTGAGCGGGGGGAAGTGGCACGTTCGTTTCGCGATCAAAAACTTCCTTTACGACCTTGCCACTCCTCCCACAGACGAGAGCGAAAAGGCTGCCAGGATAGAGCAGGCAAAGCAAATTCGAGCGCAGATCCTAGAAATAAACGCACGCATAGCTGTGATCGATAGCAGCCTGCGGGGACGTTGAGACCGCGAAACGGAACTTGTTAGGGAGACTGAATGCGAAGGCTCCGATCTTGGTTGCGGCACCGTGTTGTCTTCCCGTGCGGACAATGCAAAGGCGAGACTCATTTCCGGGTAAATGAGCGGTCTAGAATCCTATTGAACAAATCTACGCTATCGAGAGTCAGGATGAGCGAACCGTTTGAGACTGCCACCTATCATCAAGCATTTCATTGATGTGGCAACAAGTTAACGCCAGGCGGCGGAACTGTGGTTGATGGCCACACGCAAGACGGAAGGGCCTGCGACAATCGCGTACCACGGCCCCTCTTCAAGTGCGCCCCATCGATCAATAAAATGGATTACCGGGCAGACCTGGCAGTACTTTTGGACGTTTCTCCGATGGCATCGGTTCCATCTCTTCGGGTTGGCTGCGCAACCAACTCTCCTGGCGCACGTGACCGACAGCAGTGCCATTATGCCATGCGCGCGGCCGAGCCTTGTTTTTCAGGAAACCAAACCATTGCTCCGGTTTCGGAAAGACATTTTCGGTCGCGATAAAATTCCTACCGAAGTCCTTGGCATCCTCCCCGGGTTTGAGTTCGCGAAAAGTGTTCAGCTCTCCCTCCACGGGTACCAAAACCTGTGTTCGTGTGCCTGATGTCCGAAACGGCTTCTGTTTGCCGATCTGCACAAGAAGGTGCTCGTGGTCCGCCCAATTTTTGAAATAGATGTTCTGCGCATCCGCCCTCATGAGGAGATAATTGAGATTGTCGATATTCTCCACGGAAGTAATCCTCAGCACATTATTCTGGATGCCATCGACGTTGTAGACGTTGCTGTCATACGCGAGGAATGCCGACCTCGGTGACAGCGGCATGTATAGACACAATCCAGAACTATATAAGCCGTAGCAGTCGATACTCTTGGTCTGATGAAGCCATTTGCTGAACATTACGGCCGGAGCGTCGGACGTGACGAAATCGCGCCGGGAGCCATTCTTGATGATGACGACTTTAAGGTCGGCTAAGCGGTCAGTGGACCTGAAAAATAGACCTATGGCGTCGTGGACCAGTTCTTCGTCGGTGACGTCCCAATGGAAACTCGCATCATCGATCGCGTCTCTCATTTGATCGTGGAAAGTTTTAAGCCGCTTCCGCGCAGAGTCGGTTCTTACATGCTGAAAATGCACCCAGGGGAGGAGCAGCCGCACAGTTCCAATCGCCGTCTCCCCGCTTTCGATTTGCCTAATTATTTCGGCGTATTGGCCTTCAAGGGTACCAATTGCCTTCTCCATACGAAGGTCTGGACCATAAAAGTAGCTCTTCGAACATTGCCCAGATATCGATGCGCCCTCTATCGCCTTCTCCCGGCTGACGTTGATCATATTGATCATCCGCTTGTCCACGCCTGGATCATCTGAGAAGTTCTTCAAGTGAACTCTCGGCACAAAATGCTGGTTCTTAAGCTCCGCCATCTTCATCTTTCAGTTCGGCGAGCGGCTGCTTTTCAGGGACGATCGGGCAATGTGCATCCGCACTCAGAAAGCCAGAAGCTTTCAACAATGGCTCAAGTTCAGCGATTGCCTTCGCGGGAACACCCAGCACAAAAAGGTTGCGAGCGCGAGTGAGGGCTACATATCCGATCTTCCCGTTCTCTGTCTGAGTTCCGGCGAGCATCTCCTCGATATTCGACTTGCTTGTGACGTACATGACCCCGTCGATGCTCTCTCCTTTCACCTTGTGAACGGTGGACATCCTGAATTTCAGAGATTGAGAGGGATCCGGATTGACGCCCTGCCATAAGGGCAAATCCGAAAGGGCTTTCTTTGCAAGTTTTTGCCCAAGGTTCTCACCGGGCTTCAGGGAAAAGAGCTTCTCCAGTCGCACGACCAGATCTTTCACCCGAGTGACCAAAAGCGGATGCCACTGAGTGGCGGCCTTCAGGTTAGCCGATGGCAAGCCTGCCACCGGATCTTTGACGAAGTTCCATATCTCTCTGCGAATGGATCGCATTGTTTCGTCAGCAGCCTGTGATCGAATTTTTGCGAGCAGATCACCGTGGTTGTTATCGAGAAGCCCGACGATACCAGCGCAGGCCGACACATAGGCGTGATTAAAATTCCGTGCTTTATCTCTCCAGATCGCGCTCGCGCCAAACGCCTTGACGACCCCCTGCCCCTGCGGCTCCCCTGGCCCGCTCCAGGTGTTGAACGCCTGCGTCGAACGGAAAATAACTGCGGCCTGCGATGCTGGAATTTCTGCGGCACCGAGAAGAGACCTGTATCGTTTGAGTGCCTGGTCGCGCTGATCATCGTCAATCGTGATATAGAATGCACCGCTCAGGCAGTCGGGCTCGACGCGATCAGGACCATCCTTTCTGCCAGAGAACGTGTTTGCAATCGCAACGATGGATGGCACGGATCGGAAATTCGTCTCCAATGGTCTAGCAAGAACGCCAGGCCGCTTGTGGTAGTCTCCTAAAAATTCGCCAGTCGCACCGGTGAACTCGAATATTCCCTGGTTCACGTCTCCAATCATAGAGAGCTTTGTGCCAGCGCTGGCAATCAATTCCAAAATGGCTTGATGGACCGAGCCGATGTCCTGGGCCTCATCGATCAGAATATGTGGATATCGCCGAGCAATAGCGCGGAGCAAGAACGGAGCCTCCCGCAGGAGGCGATAAGCCCAATACCGACCGCTTTCATGTGTGTAAGCCCCGACCACCGCCAACTTCTTCAATCCGGCTTTGGCTTCCGTCGGATCGACAGCAATCCCCGCCCACTTACCTACCCGGAAAGAGAATTTTCCGCCATCCAGCGTGACGCGTAATTCTGACGTCTTGGCGGGCTTGGCGCCATCCCATATCGTGAAGCTCTTCAAAAAAGGCTCGTGCCCCTCAACAAGAAAAGGGCAGCGATCGCATCCCATCACCAGATGACCATGCGGTCGCAGAAGATTCTTCGTCAGAAAGCCATCGACGGTGTCGATTTCGACGGTCGGCCGAGCCGTCCGGCTTCCCTGGCTTACGAGCGCCCCGTATTCACGCTGGAAGGTTTCCACAGCGACGTTGGAAAAGGACAACAGGAGCACACTGCCAGTGACATCGGTCAGTCGGCTTCGCATTGCTGCGATCCGATGGACCGCTGTCTTTGTTTTCCCGCTTCCCGCACATGCAGAGACGACGAATGGTTCGGCGGGAAGGTCGACAACATCTTCCTGTTGCTTTGAGAGGTCGTTTACAGCTGGCATGCGTGTTCAACCGCCCGCTGAATGTAGGGTGGCACCGTTATCGCCAGCCCTTCGTCTTCGATCTTTGCGGCTAGCGCCTGGGCGAAGCGACCTTTCTGTACGTTGTTCTGCTCCCTCTCGAACATTCCCCTAAACAATACTCTCGCCTTTGCCGCGTCGCCTATGGCAGCATCTACCTCTACCCTTAGACTCCTCGCAATAATTGGATGAATCTCTTCAAGAGCATCCAACATCGCGGTTCGATTATTCATTTCGAGTGCAAAATCGTACTCGAATGTTTTCTGGCCGTGGAACACCTTCAAGAACTTGTCAGACAAGGCTGTCATCGAGGCGGTGTTGTCTGAGACAATCACCTTCTCAGCCGCTGCGGGGTAATGCGCCTGTTTTTTTCCAGCAGCGTCTTTGATCTGGGGGTCTGCATCCGTGATCACGGAGACCGGGATGCGGATACCATCTTCGCCAAAAAGCGGCATAAAGGAATCGAAGTTGAGCCCCTCAACACTGATCAAGCTCACGCCGTGATTTCGAAGATTGAGTCCGAGTTTCGACGCCAGCAGGTTGACCATCAGCAACTCGGCCGCCCCCTCCACGAAAATGACCCGCCGCGCGAAGAAAAGCTCGGCTCTGGTAACGTCCAGATAGCGCTTTAATTTTTCCTTCTTTCCTTTCGCGAACTTCACATTTGCCGGATGAAAGCTGTCTACCTTACCGTCGGTTTCATACAAGCAGGCGATGGAATTCAAATCGGCGATACTCGCGAAATTTGGGGAGTGACTGGTCACAAATACCTGCACATCCTTTTCCCCGACACCCTTTTGTATGCTCGAGAGATATTGCAACAGAATGGCCTGCAGCTGCGGATGCAGATGAGCTTCGGGTTCCTCAACAATAAGGCTGCGGAAACTTGCCTCGGCATTTTTAGACAGTTCACTCAGAACGACTGCCATAAAAATCAGATTGTTGTAGCCGAGGCCGTTGCGTTCGATTTCGAAGTTGTCGACCAGAAGGGAGAGCCGTGCTGCAAGCTTGCTGAAGTCGCTCCCCGCAAGCCCGATGTTCAAAACCTGGGCAAGTTGATCTCCGAGCATCGTCACGTGTCGCCCCGACACAGCGGTCTGAGCATCCTTCAGGACCTGCAGTTCGTTGAGCTTGGCATCCACCTCTTTCAGCTGGGCCGCGACATCCTCTTTACCCGCATCGTTCGCCAACAGATGCAGCAACCGAGACAGTTGACTATGGCGGTTCGGTCTCAGACCTTGCTCTGCATCACGCAAGGGCGGAAGATAGACGCTTCGCAGATTGTCGAGCATCGCCGATGACATTGAAACCTCCTCGAACGCCCCGCACCAGCGCCGTGGCCGAAGGCGGCCTGATTTGTCAGGTTCGCCGAAGACAATGCACAGGATGGCTTCGAGTTTTCCATCCGGCTTTTCACGCAGTGCGTGGATAAAATCCGCCTCGTCGTCTCCGCTCAATTCGTCGAACACGAACTCAAACAAGATCTCGCCGCCCGCGACCCCGGCCTTTGGAACATGAATGTCGTCGACAGTTAACCTCGGATAGGGATCATCCGTACCGGCTAAGAGCGACCGTAAGGCGTCGACAATTGCCGTCTTTCCGATGTTGTTGGGTCCGACAATGATATTGAGGCCTGACTTGAACCGAACCGTAGTGTCGGCAAATCTGCGAAAATTTTTGATCCTTAGTGATGCAAGATGCACGCGAATCTCCAGCCCATACAATCGAACCTTGATCGGCTGCGTGCTCAATTACAAGCGTATGTTTACGCGCTAATTGCGAGATCAATCGGCAAGCGGATTGATACCGGCACAGGAGCTACCACGAGGCATTATCACGAATGCAACCAGCCCCAAGCTGCATATCCCTGAACATAAACTATTCAATGAGCCGATATCTCAATCAATCCGAATGCAAGTTGTGGATTGTTGAGTTGTACTATTCCGAATTACTTTGTTCACACTTGAATTGAATTCGCCCTAGAGCAACTCTGACGTTTACAACGAGGGGGCGAAAATGTGGGCGGATGTCGAGACCGGGAGAGATTTCGTAAACTTCAACGTTATGGCAAGTCTTGTTTCGCAGATGGTCCTCGACGCAAAAGGCGAAGCCCTGAGCATTGGTATCTCGGGCGGCTGGGGTGTCGGCAAGTCTTCGATGGTGAAGCTGATCGAAGCGGATTTGAGAACCCGTATCGCGGATGCACAGAAAATAGCCGGTAATTCACCTTCCGAGCAACGGTCACTTCTATTCGTGAACTTCAACGCGTGGCTCTACCAGGGCCATGACGACGCGAAGGCAGCTCTGATGGAAGAGATTGCCCAAGCGCTTATGCGGCGAGCGAAGGAAAAAGAGACCAGCGTCGAAAAGGGCATCAAACTTCTGAAACGGATCGATGTGTTTCGAGGGGTTCGATTGATCGGCGAGCTCGCGCTTACTGCCTACAGCGGCCTCCCAGTCGGCGCCATCGCTCGCGCAGGAAAGGGCGTGTACGACAGTTTCACCGATGGAGAGGTCACCGGTGATGACATCGAGGGAGCGTCAAACGCAGTAAGAGAGCAATCCGGAAATGCGAAGGGACTGCTCAAAGCCGAGGAGAAACAGACTCCACCTCAGATGATCCACGCAATTCGGAAGCAGTTTGAAGAGCTATTGGACGACCTGAAACTAACACTTGTCGTCTTCGTTGACGATCTCGATCGTTGCCTTCCGCCCACGGTGATCGGGACTTTGGAGGCGATGCGCCTGTTCCTGTTCATGAGAGGCACCGCTTTTATCATCGCCGCCGATGACAAGATGATCAAGGAAGCGGTCCGGGTTCATTTCCCGGGAACGAAGGTCGATGACGACATCGTCATCAGCTACTTCGACAAACTGATCCAAGTTCCACTGCGGGTGCCTCCTCTTGGAACAAACGAGGTCAAGGCATACCTCATGATGCTGTTCGTCCAGAGCAGCGGAGTCTCCGACGCCGACAAGGAAACGGTTCGCCTAAGGGTCATCGAACAGCTGGCGAGCAGTTGGCAAGGAAATGCTATCGACGCTGAATTCGTTCAGAAGCTGATTCCAAATTGCCCTGCACCGTTGGCGGCGGAATTGGAGCTTGCCGATCGCCTCGCCCGGCAGATGATCATATCACCGAAAGTGAACGGCAATCCTCGACTGATAAAGCGCTTCATGAACACGCTTTCGATCCGACGAAGCCTCGCCAAAGTTCAGAAGATCGCGGTCAACGATGCCATGTTTGCAAAGCTCATGCTGTTCGAGCGCTTTGCATCGGCAACGTCATTTAACGCCTTGGCAGAACTGATAAGCACAGCACCAAACGGCAAGTCTGAGACACTCCGCAAGCTCGAACACGACGTTCGGGCGGGAAAAGACATCGACGACCAGACGTGGCCCACCGGGTGGAAGGAAGACGAGAAGCTGATCAGAGATTGGCTCAAACTACCGCCCGATATCGGTGACGTCGACCTTCGAGGGGCACTACATGTTGGTCGAGAAAGCGCCCCTATCCTGTCAGCGGAAAACAAACTCTCCAAAGCTGCCACAGAGCTGTTGTCCCAGTTGGTGACTCTGAAGGTTTCTGCGACCGTCGCGATCAAACAAGCGTTCAATACTGTAACGCCCGAAGAACGATCTGTGATCATGACCACTCTATTGGACAAAGCCAGCAGCGAAAGCGAATGGGGTACACCCGCAATCCTGTATGCCTTGGAGGCAACGGCCGACGCTGACACCGCTCAAGCTGAGCGCCTCATTGTGTTCCTCGTGGAGCGCCCGGCGTCCGGGTACAAGCCTGCGATTGTTCCGCGACTGAAAGTAAGAGAGTGGGGGAAAAGAGCTGTGGTGTTGCTCGGAAAGCGTTCCGACCTACCGGCGCCGTTCACCAAGGCATTGAACCAGGCGCTGAAAGAGGGCAAGTAATGGGTACCTCCAAAACCAGCAATGGCCCCGGCAAGAATGTCCCTTTGGTTCCCAATTGGGTCAACCCGGATTCACCGCCGCCGCCCCCTCGCGAACCACTTTCACCGCCCCCGCTTGATGGGACCCCTTCACCTCCGAAACGACCTCCAGAGAAAAAACCGGACAAGCCGCAGGAGGAGAAGCCGGACCAGCCTCCGGCCCCGCAGCTAGCTCCGGCCCGCAGGTTCACATCCGCCCGCAGAGCCATAGGCAACTTCACAAAAACAGGCGATACCGGCAACCTTCGTAGTGCGCTGGGGAATTACGTAAGGAGTGGTTACGGCGGAGCGAACACAGCCACACAACGCATGGGCCGATCGACCTCTGCTGCTGGCGGCGTTTTCGATATTCTTTCCCCGGATGGCACTGCGGTGGCGGGCGAGCCTCGCACGTTGGATCTCGGAGCTCTTGCGGGTCTGTCTACGGACGAGATTGCAGAGCGTATCGCAGATGCGGTGAACCCGGCCGATGTCTCGCTCGATGATGCAGGCGTTCGAGAGGCCGTCGCTGAAGCCGTGAGTTCGGTACTCAGCGAGCACGAGTCGGCCGACATCACAGCTCTGCCGACCGAGCTGGTAGAGGAATGTTATATCCGCACCCTTTCGATTTCTACGTTCAACATCCTGATTGCAGATATCGGCGCGTCCTTGCAGCGAGCAGCACACGGCAACGCAGGCTTGGCCAATGATCGCTTGAAGGAAATCAGCGACTGGGTTCGCGAAGAATACAGCGCGCAATACACGAAATTCAAAAGCAGTGGCGGTCAACTCACGAAACGAACCGCTACGTCAATTGCCCGCGATATCACAGCTCAGGTTATGGACATTTTTGAAAGCTACCTCGAATGAAGATCGCAGCACTTCGTCCAGAACAGTCGACTCCAGCTCGCGTGGACCATAGGATTAACATCTTTGACGGCGATCTAGGCGCCCTCAGCCGTTCCTCAGGTCACGCCGGTTTATCGGTTGCGAACGAGCTTTTCAAATGGGCGGGGCGTTCCCCATCGAATACGGCCTGGGATTTCACGGCGTTGGCTCTTGCCGTTGTCGGTGCGGATCGATTGGTAAACCGAGCTGGAACGAGCGCCGACGGCTGGACCCGGGAGATCGAACTCACTATCGGTGTCAGCGATCCTCATCGATGGCAGAGCCTAGCCGGCAAGCTTGTTCCGATGTTGTCGTTTCTGACGGGGGATTTCTGGTCGCTCACGTTCGTGGAGGGCGGCTACCACCCTGCGCCGCCCAAACAACACGCCGGTTCCCGACGCGAAACCTGCGTCGCCTTGCTCTCTGGAGGCCTCGATAGCCTGATCGGCGCAATCGACATGGAAACTGCGGGGATAGAGAAACCTGTCTATGTGTCCAATAGAGTTCGTGGTGACGTCGCCAAGCAGGAATTGTTTGCGAACAGATTGAACGCGGGCAACAGGCTTCTGTCTTTAAATGCTGATCCGCGCACTTCAGGCGTCACAGCGGAAATCTCACAGCGCCCGCGCTCAATCGTCTTTGTTGCGTTCGCGGTACTGGCTTCGACCCTGTTGGACCGATACAAAGACGGCGGAACTGTGGACCTGCACACCCCCGAGAATGGTTTTATTAGCCTGAACATCCCGCTGACGACACTGCGTCGAGGGAGCCTCAGCACCCGAACCACGCATCCAAAATTCATCGAGATGTTGCAGGATGTGTTCGACGATCTTGGCCTCAAAGTCCGGTTGCGGAATGATTACCAGCTGAAGACTAAGGGCACGATGATGATCGAATGCAAGGACCAAGCTATCTTGACGGAGCTGGCGCCGAGGTCCATGAGCTGCGGTCGCGCAGGTAGAAGTTATACCCACTGCGGCAGGTGCTTGCCTTGTTTGGTTCGGCGCTCCGCATTCTTGAAATGGGCAGGCCGACTAGACGCAGACACTACCGCTTATATTCACCCTAAAGTCGAAGACCTGGTTCATGGGCGGGTCAATAACGATTTCCACGGGAAGGCCTTTGCAGAATATGACGACGTGATGCAGGTCATGACGGCACTTGATTCCGTCGAACGAAATGGCCCCCGCAGGTGGATCGGACCCCACATAACGGCGCCTCGCTTACGAATTGATGCTCACGCCTATCGAAATGTCGCGACAGAGGGACTACACGAGATTGGTGCTTTTCTGGAACTGACCGGTCTACGATGATTGATACGCACTGCCACCTTGATCTCTATCCGAACCCCGGGCGGGTGATCAATGAAGTGGACAAGCGTGGCATCTTCGTGATTGCCGTTACCACCACGCCGAAGGCTTTCTTGGGAAATTTGCGCCTTGCGGAGGGGCGTAAACGCATCCGCGTGGCGGTCGGCCTCCACCCCGAGCTCGTCGCTGAGCGATATCGCGAAATCGATGAAGTGCAAAAGCACATGGCACGTACGAAGTACGTGGGCGAGATTGGCGTTGACGGCTCTCCAGATCATGCCGCGAGCGCCCGCCTTCAAGCCGACGTTTTCAACACGCTGTTGAAGACTGCGGAAGAGTTGGGGGGAAAGGTGCTTTCCATTCATTCTCGCGGCGCGGCGAGAGCCGTGCTGGACAATCTGGAAAAGAACGTCAGCAAGAGCATACCGATATTGCATTGGTTTACCGGCTCCCGAAAGGAACTGGACCGAGCGATGGAACTGGACTGCTGGTTTAGCGTAGGCCCCGCAATGCTGCGAAGTCGCAAAGGCAGAGAATTAGCGTTCGCGATGCCACGCCATCGCATTCTCACCGAAACCGACGGACCATTCGGCACCAACGAACATTGTTCGTTGATGCCTTGGGACGTGGAGCTGGCGTTACCCATAATGGCGGATGCCTGGAAATGCTCCATCGAGGAAGCGGACCAGCAGATACGCTCAAACTTTCGAGAACTTGTTGAGTCGCAGTCGCTGGCCACCTGACGGAACCCGCATCGATCGCTGGCAACCGCGATGTGTCCAGAAGGCTAGTCTAATGCATCGCAAGGAACGCGAACGACATACGCAAAGTACGCTTCATAGGGACACCCCTTGAGCAAACTGCTGTCGGTTCGCGATCTCGTTGGCCGCTTTTCAAGACACTGAAAGGCTTACAAGCAGAGGTACGTGGGGCAAAATCGGTGGCAGCGTTTTGGCGAGGGAGCATAGAAGTGTGCATAACCCGGCGTTTTGATCCTTGATTGATAGCCTGGGGATTCTCCTGCCGGGGCAAATCATGATTCGATTCTGTCATGACGAAACGGCTCCCCTCCCCCGAGCATGCCGATACGCTGTCGCTGAATGCGTTGCGCAGTCTTGTGTCCGGTCTGTTGGAGCGGTCGCAGCAGGCGGAAGCCCGGCTCGCGAAGCTTGAGGCCGACAACATCCAGCTGCGCGAGGAAAACGCCGCCCTTCGGCTCGAGAACACCCGCCTGAAACTCGACAACCAGCTGCTGCGCGACGAGATCGCCCGGTTGAAGAACCTGCCACCGCGCCCGCCGTTTCGCTCCTCCGGTATGGACAAGGCAACGGACGCTGCACTCGGCAGTAAGCCTGCGAGCAAGAAGAAACCACGCGGTGCAAAGTTGGATGTCCAACGGGTGAGCCGGCAGGAGATCCTGCGCGTCGATGCTCCGGCCGGCTCACGCTTCAAAGGATACAAAAGCGTCTATGTTCGCGACCTGGTGCTCAAGGCGGAGCTCGTGCATTACCGTCGCGAATGCTGGGTAACGCCGGATGGAAAGACGGTGCTGGCCCCTTTGCCGGCGGGGATCATCGGTGGTTATGGCGCCAATCTCAGGCGGCTGTGCCTGATGTTGCATGCACAAGGACAGGTCACGGCCGCGCGTCTGACGACATTGCTCAATGACATTGGTCTCGACATCTCAAAACGCCAAATCGTACGGCTTTTGACCCGGCAGCTGGATGGCTTTGTTGCCGAGGACGCGGCGGTGTTGCATGCCGGTCTGGTGTCGTCGTCTTATGTCACTGTCGACGACACCGGCGCGCGGCATTCCCATAATAACTGTTACGCCACACACATCGGCGGCCGGAATTTTACTGTCTTTCGCACCACAAAATCGAAGTCCCGCCTGAATTTCCTGTCGCTGCTGCGCGGCAATTATCAGGATTATGTGCTCAACGATGCCGCATTCGACTATCTGAAAGAGCGCCGTGGCGAGCCAGTCGTGGCCGCTGGACTTCGCACTTTTGAACCACAACGCTTCTGCAACCAGGTGCCGTTCATGGCGCATCTGGCCGACAAGGGTGTCGATATCTTCGATCGGCAGGAGATCGGCACGCTTGCTGAAGCCGCGCTTTGGGGTTCTATCCGCCATCATGGCCTGGTGGGAAACATGGTAATCGTGTCCGACGATGCCGGCCAGTTCCGCGTCGGCAATCACGCGCTGTGTTGGGTCCACGCCGAACGCCTTCTGCAAAAGCTTATGCCGGCCACTGCCAAGGAGGAGCGATCCGTCGCACTTATTCGCGATCTCGTCTGGCGCTTTTACAAGGCGCTGAAGGCCTGGAAGCAGAGGCCCTCACCGCATGCTGCTCCAGCCTTCCGACGACGGTTCGACCGGATCTTCGCCCTGCGCACCGGTTATGAGGCACTCGATAAGCTGCTTGAGCGGCTGCGTCGAAGGAAGACCGAGCTGCTGAAGGTACTCGATCATCCCGAGATTCCGCTGCACACCAATGCATCCGAAAATGATCTGCGGAGTTTTGTCACGAAGCGAAAGATCTCCGGCGGCACGATGAGCCGCGATGGCCGTGTTGCGCGTGACGTCATGCTCGGTCTGATGAAGACCTGCCAAAAGCTTGGGCTGTCCTTCTACCACTATCTCGGTGACCGGCTTGGTATCGGCAACGTCGGCCAACCGGTTCCGTCCCTGTCGGCGATCATTCTCGCTCGGGCTTGATCACCCGGGGCCGCTTCGGCTCGGCTGCGCCAGCACCGTTGCCCAATCAACCGGCACCGCCACCAAATGTGGCTTCTACTTCCCAATTTCAAACCGCAAAATGTCATATGGTAGTTAGATTTAGCCGGTAATTTAGAGCCGATTTTCCGCTAACGATTTCAATGAAGCTCGCTTTTGACAAAGCAATTGCGCGATCGAACAGCCGCAACTCGACCGATTCCGGACGAGCAGTGGTCGACCGCGCGTCGCATCGCCCGTGAGTTGGACAAGATTCTCGATGGCGGCAGTCCCAAGCAGGCTGCCATCACACGCGCCGCAGCCGAATTGCGGCTAACAACGCGGCAAGTCTACAACCTCCTCGCCCGTTATCGCGTGGATCGGACGGTGACAGCCCTGCTGCCTCGCGCCGCCGGCAACCGGCGCAAACGGCTGCCGCAACAGGTCGAGGAAATCATCAACGCAACATTGCGCGAGCAATGGCTGACGCTCGAGGCGCCCCCACTCGCTCCTGTTGTTGCCGAGATCCAGGCGCGTTGCGAGGAAGCCGGTCTTACCGTGCCAACCTATGTCACAGTCGCCCGGCGCGTTCCTGCGTTGTTTTCGCCTGAAGAGATTGCGAAGAAGCGCTCCGCCAATCCGAAGCACCTGCTTCACCTGAAACCGCGGCCCGGCTATATCCACGCGTCGAATCCGCTCGACGTCTGCCAAATCGACCATACGCCAACCGACATCAATTTCGTGGAGGTTGTCGGCGGGGCTGGCCTGTTCGTCGGCCGTCCGTACCTGACAATTGTTACCGATGTGGCGACGCGGGCGATCCTCGGCTTCTGCCTCACTTTGGAAAAGCCGTCGGTCCTGTCTGTCGCGCTTTGTCTTGCCCAAGCCATCTGCCCGAAAGATAGATGGCTTGCCACGCGCAATCTCAATCATGCCTGGCCAATGTCCGGCCGGCCGCGGCTGCTCGTCACCGACTCGGCCAAGGAGTTCAAGAGTGATGCCTTCCAACGCGGCTGTGACGACTATGGTATTCGGATCCGTTATCGCGATCGCGGCCGGGTCCATCAAGGCGGCGTCGTCGAGCGACTGTTGGGCAAACTTAACGGGGTTCTTGCCACATACCCAGGTTCATCCGGGCGCTCGGTCGCCGATCGCGACGAATACCCGGCGGAGCGGCGTGCCTGCCTGAGCTTCGCCGATCTGGAGCGCTGCATTGCCCTGGCGGTCATCGACCACAATCTTCAGGAAAATCCCAAGACGCTGAAGGTGCCGTTCACGGAATGGCACCGCGACGCTGCGGCTCCGCCTGAGCACGGCGACAATCCGCAGCGTGTTCTGTTGTCGTTTTTGCCGGGGGCCGAACGGCGATTGTCGCCGCAAGGCATCAGCATGTTCGCTCAGCACTACTATGCGTCCTGGCTCGGCATCTTCGTTCCAGAGCGCGATCGACTCGGAAAGCTGCAGGTGCGATACGATCCCCGCGACATCAGCCATGTCTACGTCCGCGACCCGGAGACCCGAGTGTTTCGGCCGGTCGAACGACGTGACGGCCAGTGGACGCCGCTGACGCTTTGGGAACATGAGGCCGGGCGCGCGCGTCGGCGGGCGATGAACCAGCGATCAAGCGTCGAGAAGGTGGCATTTCGGCGTGAGATCGCGGCCATCGCCGAAGCGACAAAGCCTTCCAGGCGCCAGCTGCGCGACGCCGTGCGCAACGCCCATGCTGCCGCAGCGCAGAAGCCTTACGCCTCCGTTGAAGCGCATGTGCCGGCTCCCAGGGAACATGCGGCTCGCCAAAAGAAACCGCTGCCGGTGGAGGACTGGTAGTCCGCATGGCGGATCATCTGCTTGACCATGTTCGGCCATATCTCGATCGTGATCGGGAGGAACGCATCGCCTATATTCGTGCGCCACGATGGATCGGTCATCATGTTGCAAAAGACAGCCATCGGCGGCTGGCCGATCTTATGTCGCGACCTCCGTCATTGCGAACTCAAGGCCTGATATTGGTCGGCCCCTATGCCAACGGCAAGACGATGATCGCCGAGCGGTTCGCCGTCGAACACCTGCGATCCTCGCCTCAGCAAAAGGTGTGGATAGCCCAGACCCGCGAGGGCGCCGGGCTCGGTCACTTCTATGCCAGTATTCTGCAAGCTCTGCGAGCTCCGGGCGGCGATATGTGGGACGTCGGCCGTAAAGCGGCGCAGCTGGATCACTTGCTGGCGAACCTCAAGCCAAAGGTACTGATTTTCGACGAATTCCATAATGCGTTGCGAGGCCGGGCGCGGGACGTCGAAGCCGTCTTTGCTTTCCTGCGGCGGATCGGCCGCCAGTATGATATCTCGCCAGTGCTGATCGGCGAGGTGGCCATCTTTGATTTTATCCACGCCACCAGCGAGATGGCGAGCCGCTTCGACCTCGTAGCGGTCCCTCGGTGGCAATATGACGAAGCCTATCTCATGCTGCTCGACAGCCTCGAGGCCGCTTTGCCCCTCGCAAGAAGCTCGGATTTGTCGAATGAACGATTGGCCCGGCGGATATTCAGCCTCTCGGAAGGCTTGATCGGAGAGATCGTCGCCATCGTCACGAAGGCGGCTGTCGCGGCGGTCAGATCCGGGACCGAACGCATCACCAAGGCCGGCATAGATGCATTGCATCATGTGCCGATCTCGCAGCGGCGCAACTCGGCTGTGCGTGAGAGCCTGCTATGAGGGCGACCGGCACCCCGGCGCTCACAATCAGTATTCGCGAACGATATCGCGACGTCGTTTCTGATCAGTGGCCCGCCATCGTTGCGCCGCAACCCGACGAGTTGCTCTCGAGTTGGCTTCACCGACTTGCCTACTCCAATGGTGTTGCTCCGCGATCCTTCGCAAGCGTGCTGGGGCTTGGTATCGGCATGTGGTCGCCAGCGCTTGACTTCCGGCTTCCGAGCGATGTCACAAGACTGCTGTGCGCAAACGCCGGTGTTTCGCCCAACCAGCTCGCGGCGATGGAATTGTCGCACGTTCTGCCGAAGCAACTTTTGCTGCCGCTTCGCAACAGCGGCCGGCGCGATCGTTCGACTTGGCTGCAGTTCTGCTCTCGATGTCTTGCCGAGGATGCACAGCCCTATTTCCGGCGGCGATGGCGACTGGCGACGCGGGTTTCATGCACGAAGCATGGCTGCAGATTGCGTGACCGATGCCCTTCCTGCAGCAGCCGCATTGCGGTTTTCGACCAGAGCGAACTTGTCCCGCAACATTATTGTGTCCGCTGCGGCTACGATCTGCGTCGCGCATCGACGATCGCCGTGAGCTCGGCCGCGAGACAGCTCGATCGTTGCATCGACGAAATTTGCGGATTGGACTCGCTTAACGGCTCGCCATCCAGCGGAGCGCTCATTCGGCGCCTTTTAAACATACCCAGTCTTGTCGCAATTTATCCGCAGGCGACCTTAAGCAGCTTGTCCACATCGGCGCGCACGCGCTGTATCGAACGGCTTGCATGTGACCCCAATCATTGGCTGATCTATGATTATGATGACATGGCCTTTGATCAGCGGCGGCGTTTGGTTCCGCCAGCGGATGGCCACAGCGCGTTAATCGGGCTGCTTGCAAATGCTCTCATGCGAAAACGGGGGAGGCCGAGTGCTGGGAATGGGGAACGGCCGGCTGTAAACGTCGCTCCCCTGCTCAGAACTTATGGACAGATGTGTAGGTCCTCGCCGTCCATTGACCAACGCTGGAAATTATCGGTGCGTAGCGAAAGTTGCGAGAGCTAGAAACTCCTCGAGCACCTGGGGTTCTGAAGCACAGAGCCGATCCGCACCACCGCTGTCAATATTCTACGATTTTGTCTCGCGCTCGTTTTCGGTCGTTTGGTCAAACAAGAAGCGATCCGAAGACCACACGAGTGAATTCAACCAGCGGTGCGTCGCTCTTCTCCACCCGCATCCGCAGCAAGGCGCCTTCTCAACTGTTAAGGATGCCCCGCTTCTGGTCAGGGCTATTCCGCCACCCCTGAGATCCATTCCGCCGAGCAAATCGAGGGGTGGAAAAAAGTTACCGACGCTGTTCACGCCAAGGGAGGCATCACCTTCCTGCAATTGTGGCACACCGGCCGGTCGCCCCATTCTCGGTGATAACTGCGTCATAAGTGCACGGGCTAGGGTCAACCAGCGCCCCCTCTCGTCAACCCTAGCCACCGGAATCCCGTCTGGGAGCGGCAACCAAATCAGCTCACACCGGAGGGGCCGGTGTCAAATTCACATAATGGTCCTGATGACTATCCCAAAGAAGGGGGCGAGAGGAGAGGCACCTGCCCTACCACCCTTCAAGCCACCAAACAATGGAGCAACTTGAGCGTTGACAGGAACAAAGCTCCCCATTGCTGGTTCGGATTATGGAGGGATATAGCTATGGATAGACAATGGTGGGACCATCCTCTGATGCTCGCAACGAAACGCCTTGGCCGAGTGGTCAGGATCAACAGCACCGAGCACGCTGCTGGATTTCTTCTGAACGAATGGCCGACCGAGAAAACCGGACAAGCCTACGAATGGGCAAAGCAAGCGCTTCTTGATGCTGTGGAGGGGAGAATCACTACCGAGGCAGCCCGCAGTGCAATGATTGCGGCGGCGCGAGAGGATGGCGTATTCGTGTACGGGGAATAGGGTCATGTGGCCCTCGCGAATATGTGGAGAGACAACGGTGGTTTTTACAGCCGTTGTCGCGATAGGGATCCCGCTGTGCCGCCGGCTATTCGTGACGCACCCTCGGCTTCCAATTGGCTATTCCCCCTTAACGACCAGCAAAATCGGCAATAACCCAGACCAATTCTGCATCCGGCCCGCAAAACCATGGTGTGCGCTAAAGCTACATGGATTGCCTTCCTCGCTCCCTCCGCTCAATCAACTCACTTCAACCTTCGACCCGGCCCAGGATTTGAACGGCACAGCGTCGTGGCAGGAACGCTGACTTGCCGAGGATCTCTGTGACACACTTGGCCGGACCGGGTGCGTTGCTGAGGAAGCCGGAGGTCAGCACCAGCTTGTCCAGACGCGCACCTTGGCGTAATCCTTCCGCCGCACGCTGCGTTCCCTTGCTCGTGGCGACAATGATAACGGGGCGCTTGAGGCCGGCCATGAAATCCGTGGCTGCGTTGAGATTCGTTCCCACCTCGACGAGCAGCACGTTAAAGCCTTTGTCTCGGAACGCATCACGATTGTGGATGAGAGCGTTGGTCGCGCCATCGCTAAAGCGGGCGCCCGCACTCACATTCCGCCGGCCATCGCCACCGGTTAGCAACAGAATGCTTCCTTTCGGCTGATCGGCGTGCATGAGAATGTTCTGCGTGGTTCCGATGGTGACAGTCTCGCCGCTGTTCACAGACTGCCAATCTTGTGCCATTGCCGGCGCAGAGGTCGCAAGAAGGACAGAAACACACCAGACTCCAAGTGCTTTAAACATAGCGGCCCTCACCGGCCCGCTCCTTATTCCGAAGACGGAATATGCTTCTCGATAAATTCAACCGCCGATCTCGACATCCCAGCCGTCGCGTTGGCTCGCGCCGGATGTAACCCAGAGGGCCGATCGTCGAGCACAGGCAGCATTGCCATCCATGATCCAATTTGAAGCCGGCTTTTCGCACCGCTGCGCCCGCAAAGCGATCTGCGCCTTGGCGTGGACAGGGATGGTAGGGATCACGAACGGCTTTTTCTCCTGTCCATTTCGGCCACGACGTTTTCGATCGGAAAATGCATCAAGCGCACCAGCAGGCCCTTCAATTCGGGCTCCTGCACTCTTTTGGCAGCTTCCAAAGGCGAGAACCATTCTGTGGTGCGTTCTTTACGTTCCGGAAATTTGGCACATAGCTTCTGGACTCGTAGAAGATGAACCTCGACCATTGATGGCGTCGCGTTTTCCGAATCGAAGATCTTTAGATAGGTGTAGTAACCAAAGGGTTTTTTCTCGGCCTTGCCTTTGACACCAGCCTCTTCCCAAGCCTCGCGCTCCGCAACCTCGTTCGGCTTCAAACCTTTGATCGGCCATCCCTTGGGAATAGTCCAACGATGCGTTTCGCGCGTGGTGATGAGAAGAACTTCGATAGTCCCGCCGGCGCCGAGACGTGAACAGATTGCGCCGAATTGTTCAGCCATCTCGCCATTCATCATTATTTCCGCATAGGCTGCGAGACGTGCAAGATGGGGTTCGTACTTGTTCATGGGCCCCGCCAAATTCCTGATTAAAACGGGCGTTTGCTTTTCGACAACCAGTCGACTTTGGCCGAGCTGTGCAATGCAACTCCTTTGGCAAAGTCTGGCTACCTCGCCACATCAAACCGCCGCATTCAGCGTTTGTTCCCGATAAGCCGGCGAAGAACAGGCAACGGCAAAAGAGCTTGAAGTCGCCCAAAGGCTCCTGCTGCCGCAGGAAGGAAGAGCTACCACCAGCGTTTAGAGCGGAACGGATGGCCCGATCGTCAGTTCTATGGGAGCGCCTCCACGAGTTCCACCGGATCGGTCGATAGAACCATGCGCATTCTGATTTGGCTGTGCCTGGCGGCCCTAGCGGTTGCCGCTGCGATCTGGTTCGTGACGGGACCCACCGTGCCCTTTGCGGCAGATGATCCGCGCCTTCAAGGCAATGGTGATCCGGCTCGGGGGCAGCTTATCTTTGCCGCCGGCGACTGCGCGTCCTGTCACGCCACCCCTGGCCAACAGGACAGATTGCGATTGGGCGGCGGCATCGCGCTCGCGGCGCCCTTCGGCACGTTTCGCGCTCCCAATATCTCATCCGACCCCGTTGATGGCATCGGAAGATGGAGCACGGTTGATCTCGCCAACGCCATGATCGGCGGGGTTTCGCCGCAACGTCGGCACTATTATCCGGTGTTTCCCTATCCGAGCTATACGGGCATGCGCCTCGAGGACATCAAGGATCTGCGGGCCTATCTGAAGACGTTGGCTCCGGTTTCCGGCCAGCCGCCCCCGCATGATCTGTTTCTTCTGTTCCGCATACGCCGCCTCTTGGGCTTCTGGAAGCTGTTGTTCTTCCATGAAGGGCAGACCTCGGTATCGGTCGGCGCCGATCCCGTCTTGGCGCGGGGCGGCTATCTGGTCGAAACCATAGGCCACTGCGCTGAATGCCATTCGTCACGCAATTTTTTCGGTGCCATCAAGCCCGAAACACGGTTTGCCGGCGGCATCGATCCCGAGGGCACGGGCTTTATTCCCAACATTACACCAAGCCGGATTGGCCATTGGTCCGAAGCCGATATCGCGGAATTGTTGAAGAGCGGCAACACGCCGGACCATGGCCGCGTCGGCTCGTCCATGGCCGAGGTCGTCACCAACACGGCGATGTTGCCGCAGAGCGATCGCGACGCGATCGCGCGCTATATCAAGGCCTTGCCGCCTCGTCCGACGCCGCATCCTTGAAGGGCTTAATGAGTGTAGAGATAGGCGGCAAGATCGCGCGCCTCCGCTTCCGAAATCCCCGTTTTCGGCATCGCCGAATTGGGAGAGAAGATCTGCGGCGATACGATCCAATGAACGAGGTTGTCGCCGGTATTGTTGATCACGCCGGCGATATAGACGCGCTTTTGAAGGCCAGACAAAGCGCCGCCCACTTGTCCGTCCGCACCCGCGATTCCGGGGATTTGGTGACATCCGGTGCAGCCATATCGACGAAAGATCGGCGGTGCGCGGGAAGGATCGCCGCCCTGGGTGAGCAGGCGCGCCGCCTGTAGCCGCTGCTGCGAGTCCTTTGCCATGTCCGTGCCGATCAGAACGCAGAGCAATGCAATGGCTGCTGCGCCCAGCCAGGCGCCGCGATTTCTATAAAGGAGGGATGCGGTGAACATGGTCCACTCCCCTGCCGGCGCTGGCGATCCATAGCGCAGCCATTACGAGTGCCGCCCCGGCGTATATCGTCCCGGCTGGAATCCACATAACTGTTCCGGCGAGCTGCTGGTCCTCCAGCGGCGTAAGCCCCCATGCTGCCGCGGCATGCGTCTGCTCGACGTAAAGAACGCGGGGGGCCAGCGCCATCAGGGCGCCGAGCGCGCCCGTGTGCAGCATGGTCAGGAAAAGATGCCACGCAGCGACGCCATGATTGCTGCGCCAGAAGACCGACCACCAGAACAGCACGGCCGTGGCGAAGAAGCTCAGATGCTGCAGACGATGCAGTGCGACGTCGTCGACGGCGGCATCGAAAAGGGCCGGCGCGTGCCAAGCCCATATGGCGACGGCATGCAGCAGAGTGGCATTGGTTCCGCCGCTCAGCCAGCGCCAGACTGATCGCACCGTGCCTCGCCGCATGGCCCTGCCCGTCCAGCGCCTCAGTCGTTCCGGCATGCCCCATAGGAACAAACCCGCAGGCCGCGCTATGACAATCATCGGAGCGGAGACCGCCATGATGATCTCGTGCTCGATCATGTGAAAGGTAAAAACTTGCTCTCCGAGCCAGTGCAGCGGCGACAGCAGTGCGCCCGCAAGCGTCAGCCAGCCTGCCCAATAGCAAATGGCGCGTTTCGCCATAACGGGCCGGCTCCTTCCGGCGCGCCGCCACAATTTCCAGGAACCCCGGCCATAAAGAAAAGCGATGATCGCTAACGGCGTTCCGATCCACGGATCGATTGTCCAGATCGAATGAAACAAATGCGCTTCCGCGCCGTGCGCTGCCGCCTGCCGCGCCATCATCAGCAGAAATATCAAAGCGCCTAGTGTTCGCATGCGTTCAAGAGCCATGCGGCTCCCCCTTGCAGAACAAGCGCGACGGCGAAAACGAGCCCGACCAAGACGCTGAGATGGCGGATGAACAGCCCCGTTCGCGCCTCCTTCGGCCTCGAGCCGGCTTGCGGGACGACCGTACTCGCCAGCGCAAGAAGGACAGCCACGGAAGATGCGAGAAGCGACCAGTGCATACGATGGCTGCAATCGACATAGGGGAGGATTTGGCCGAGCTGGGTATTGATGGCCCAGACGACGGGAGCAAAAATCAATCCGCCATATTTTGCCGCTGCGGTCATCATAGGCGTGGCACCCAGTAAATGCATGCATAGAGGGGAATCCAAGCCACTACGACAAAGTTCCAGTACATCGCATTATCCTCGACATCGCCGAAGCGGCGCGGGTTGTCGGCATGCCCTGTAAACATCAGGCAAGTCAGCACCAGCGTATCGATGAGGTCCGTGATGATGTGGGTCGTATGGAGCCCCAGCATGGTCCATATGATCGAGCCATAGGCATTATCATCCCAGCGCACGTGGAGGACGGCGAATTCGAAAGCGCGCAAGACCAGGGGTATTGCCCCCAGCACCGACATGACGACGAGCCCGATCCGCACCTTGCGCAGATCTCTTTGCCGCGCCCAGCGGGACAAGAGGACATTCGGCACGACACTCGCCAATAATATGACCGTCAGAGACGTTCCGGGTATAAGGCCGGGCGCGGGCGCATTGGTAGGCCATTGCGGCGCGATGCTCATCAGATAGAAATAGACTGCGATGGCCAAAGCGAAGCCGGAACCTTCAATGAGCATGAAGGCGCAGGTTCCCCACCAAGTCGGGCTTGCCGTACCCATACCATGGGGCGGCAACTTCGAAACGTCGAGTACGATGCGTTCCTTCACGATTCGTCCTCCGGCGTCTGTTTGGGCCAGAACCAGCCGGTTAACGTGATGCCGATGGGAATTGATCCCCATACGACAGCCCATGGCGAGAAGATCGACCAAATCAGCGTCACCGTGGTGGCAAGAGCCGCCCATAGCGGCCAGATCGAATTTCGCGGCGAAGACTCGTTGGCTTCCGGCTGTGCCTCAACAACGCTGCTGACGATCAATTCACGCCGGTCGGTGCGCAGCCCGGTCGCAACCGCAAGCTCGTCGGGCTGCGTCCACAACGGGTCGCGATCGCCGACCACCGGAATGCGGCGGAAGTTGAAGCAAGGTGGCGGCGACGGCATTGCCCATTCGAGCGTCGACGCGCCCCATGGATTATCGCCTGCGATCGGACCCGATCGAGCGCTGCGGATGACATCGATGAAAAAGACGAGGAACCCCAGCGCGAGGATGGCGGCGCTCAGGCTGACGAACATATTCATGCCGGCCCAAGGCATTTCCGGCTGATAGGTATAGATGCGCCGCGGCATGCCTTCGAGGCCCAGAATATGCATTGGGAAGAAGGTCAGGTTGAAACCGGCGAAGATCAGCCCGAAGGACCAGCGGCCGAGCGTCTCGCTCATCATCCGGCCGGTCATCTTGGGAAACCAATAATAGATGGCGCCCAGCAAGGGGAAGACCGCGCCGCCGACCAGGACGTAATGGAAATGCGCCACGACGAAATAGGTGTCGTGCACCTGGGTGTCGAACGGCACTGAGGCAACCATGACGCCGGTCAGTCCGCCGATGACGAAGGTCACGATGAAGCCGAGGACAAACAGTATCGGCGTCTTGAACACGGGTTGCCCACCCCACAGCGTCGCCAGCCAGCAAAATATCTGCACCCCGGCGGGAATGGCGATCGCCATGCTGGAGGCGGTGAAGAAGCTCTCGCCAAGGCGCGGCAGCCCAACGACGAACATATGATGCACCCAGAGGCCGAAAGCCAGGATTCCTGTGGCGATTAGCGCCATCACCAACGGAAGATACCCAAATACGGGGCGGCGCGAAAAAGTCGCTATTATCGTCGATACCATGCCGACCGCCGGCAGGAAGATGATGTAGACTTCCGGATGCCCGAAGAACCAGAACAGATGTTGCCACAGCAGTACGTCACCGCCTTCGGCGGGATTGAAAAACTGCGTTTCGACCAGCCGGTCCAGGATGAGCGATGAGCTGGCGAGCATGATCGCCGGCATGGCCATGATGACGAGGAAGGCCGTGACGACCATCGACCAGACGAACAGCGGGATGCGGTCCAGCGACATGCCGGGCGCACGCTGCTTGAAGACGGTGACGACAAGTTCCACCGCAACGGCCAATGCCGAAACTTCCGTGAAAGTGATCATCTGCGCCCAAAGGTCGGCGCGCTTGCCGACGCCATATTGCGGCCCGGATAAGGGCACGTAGGCAAACCATCCGACGTCGGGCGCGGTATCCAGAGCAAACGAGGTCCATAATAGCAATCCGCCGGCTAGAAAGATCCAATAGGAAAAGGCGTTCAAGCGCGGAAAGGCAATATTGCGGGTGCCAACCATGAGCGGCACCAGATAGACCGCCATGGCTTCCATGACTGGCACCGCAAATAGGAACATCATGTTCGCGCCATGCATCGTGAAAATCTGGTTGTAGCGATCCGGGCCGATAAAACGTGCTTCCGGCTGCGCCAGTTGCAGCCGCATCGCGAGCGCCAGGAGACCGCCCATGGCGAGAAATACGAATGCGGTCGTGATGTAGCGGCGGCCGATGATCTTGTGATCGACTGTCGTGAGGGCGCCCCAGACGCCGGCCCCCGTCATCCAGGTTTGTGCCAGCCGTCGTTCGAGCTCGTCATCGTCGAACATCAAATCCGTCGGTACAGCTGATTTGGTGTCCTTCGTCATCTGAGGCTTTCCATATAGGCGGAAAGCTGCCGCAGTTCGTCGCTCGAGAGGAGAACCATCGGCATGTTGTTTCCTGGTTTCAGCGTCTGAGGATCGGCGATCCATGCGGCGAGCGAGCCGCGTGTATTGTCCAGCAGGCCCGCCGCAATCGTTTTGCGGCTACCGACATGGGTCAAGTCCGGCCCTGTCGTCCCCGATGCGTCCGTACCCCGTATAGTGTGACAGGCGGCGCAGGGCTTGCGCATGAAGAGAGCCTTGCCGGCAATCGCCTCGGGGTCCGACGGCGCTACGCTAATGCCGCGCTGTGAAGCAGCCCAGCGTTGATAGTCGGGCATGTTCTCGGCGATGACGAACAGCGCCATGTGACTGTGCTGAAGTCCGCAGAATTCCGCGCATTGACCGCGATAGACGCCGGGGCGATCCGCTCGAATGCTTATGGTGTTCTGTCGGCCGGGAATGAGGTCGCGCTTGCCGGCAAGGCTCGGCACCCAGAAGGAATGAATGACATCTATGCTTTCGAGCTCAATGCGAATATCCACGTCGACGGGAATATGCATCTCATTGGCTGTCTGGAATGACTTGGCCGGATCGGCATCGTCGTAGATGAATTGCCACCACCATTGCTGGCCGCGCACTTTGATCGTGATGCCGGCATCCTGAGCCGCGCCGAGACCGCGGGTTGCATAGAAGCTCGCGATCGTCAGGCCGGCGATGATGAGCACGGTCGCCGCCACCGCCGCCGCTACTAACTTTCCCATCCGCCGCTCGCTCTCGGAGCTTGGACGTTCCCGCTGCGTCCTCGATCGCAGCAATGCCAGGATCAGAACGATCATGACCAGCGCCCACACCGCCGAGCAGACGATCACGATCGCGATGATCAAATGCTTGAGCTGAACGGCCGCGGCACCCTCGGCATTCAAGGCCGACTGTGCGCCGTTACATCCTGCAATCAGGATTGCCGACAAAAGCAGGAAAACGGCAACACCCGCTTTCAAGGTGACGGCCCCTGCGCGGCGTTCATCCCGGCAGGGCCTTCTTCGAACAGGATTGCCGCCGGCGCGCGGTTTTCCGCCGGGCGCGTATGCTTGTCGTCATTGCGACTGGGCGCAGTGCTCTTCGCTTTATATGCGCCGATCGTGTGGACATAGCCCGCGAGCTGCCAGATCTCATCGATCGTCATCTTGTCGCGAAAAGGCGGCATTCCGTGTGGGCGGCCATCGCGGATAGAGGCCGCGATCGACACCATTTCCGGACCATAGAGCCACCAGCCATCCAGGAAAGAGGGACCGGCCGCACCGCGTCCGTCCCCGTGACACGCCCCACAGCCGAACCAGGAATAGAGCCGTTTGCCCTGGCTGAGGTCGTAAGCAGTTTTCTCGTAAGGCTTGCCGAGGGCGAAGTAGATCTCCGGCGGAGCACCGCCGATACCGTTCGGCATCAGTCGCAGCTCGTCCAACGCGGCTCCGACAGGAGGATCCGTTCGATATTGCCGTGCTTCACGCGCACCGCCGATCAAGGCGGCCGCGCCGAGGGCCACCAGAAAGGCGGCGATCGGGAACGCGCGATCCAGGAATTCTCTGCTGACCACCCACGCCATGTTCGATGTTCCAACCTGTGCAGGCTTCAATTCGCGGGCACGGTGCCGGAACGCATAAGGTGCACCGGCAACAGCTTGTAGGACGGAGTCTTCGACTTGGCGTCATGATGATCCAATGGAAACAGTGGATTGGCCTCCGGATAATAGGCGCCGCAACATCCTTCCGGAATGTCATAGGCGACGATGGTGAAGCCTGAAACCCTGCGCTCCGTCTCTTCATCGATCGCCGTCATCAGATCGACGACTTCGCCATTACGGAAACCGAGGCGCGTTATGTCGGCTGCATTGACGAAGACCACCCGCCTCGTTCCCTCGACACCGCGATAGCGGTCGCTAAAACCATAAATCGTCGTATTGAACTGGTCGTTCGAACGCAACGTGGCGAGATGAAGGACATCGTCACCTTGAGCGCCGAGAGAAAACTCCGGAAACAGGCGGTCGGGCGTGATGAAATTGGCCTTGCCGTTGCGGGTGACCCACTTGCGCTCCCGCGCCGGCAGCGGTCTTGGAATGCCGCCGGGATGGAACATGCGCTTGTTGAAGTCCTTGAACGTCTCCGGATAGGTTTGCTCGATGGCATCGCGGATCGTCGAATAGTCGTCAACCCAGCGGTCCCATGGCACGATCCCTTTCGTCAGCGTCGCTTTTGCCATGCCGGCGATGATCGCCGGTTCCGAAAGCAGTTCCGGACTGGCCGGCCGGGCTCTTCCGCGCGAACCATGAAAATGCGCGACCGAGCTTTCCACCGAGACGGCCTGCGGTCCGCTCGCCTGTTCATCGATCTCGATGCGACCGAGGCATGGCAGGACATAGGCGATTTCGCCGTGAATAACGTGGCTGCGATTGAGCTTGGTGGCAATCTGGACGGTCAGGCGGAGGTTTCGCCACGCATTTTCCATCGCGGCAGTTTCCGGGATAGCCCGCAGAAAATTTCCGCCGAGACCGATAAACGCCCGCGTCTCGCCATTGAGGATCGCTTTGCAGGTCTCGACCGTCGTGTGGCCGATCCACTCCGGCGGCTCGAATTGATAAAGGGCGGCCAGCTTGTCCAATGGCACGAGACCCGGCTTTTCGGTGATGCCTACCGTGCGCTGGCCCTGAACATTCGAATGGCCGCGAACCGCGCAGATGTTGGCGCCGGGCTTGCCGATGTTTCCGCGCAGAAGCGCAAGATTGACGACCATCTGCACATTCTGAACGCCCATGAGATGCTGCGTAAGGCCCATGCCATACACCAGCAAAACTGCATTCGAGTTGGCATATGTCGAAGCAGCCTGCTGCATCTGTGCCCGCGTCAAGCCGGAGACGCGCTCCAGTTCGGCCCAATCGTGGTTTCGCGCGGCAGCAGCGAATTCCTCGAAACCCGCCGTATGTTGCTGGATGAAATCGTGATCGAGGACATGTTTCTTGTCGGCAGCAGCCATCGCTGCGGCAAAGGCTACCGTTCCCGCGTCGGAGGGATCGTCCGGGATAGCATCGGTTCCCGTAACCTTGCTGGTCCCGGATGCCTTGAGCGCATCGTCGGCCTCGATCAGTGCCTTGCAGACGCCGAAAAGTGCCGCGATATCACCGCCATTCCTGACTTGATAATATTCCGACGAGATCAGCGTTTCCTTGCCCGTGAGCATCTGACCGGGCATCTGGGGATTGACGAAGCGCTCCAATCCAGGCTCGCGAAGTGGATTGAAGGTGACGATCTTGGCGCCCCTGTTGACGGCATCTTGCAGGTCGTGAAGCATTCTTGGCGAGGACGTGCCAACGTTCTGTCCAAGATAGAAGATGCAGTCGCAATTTTGGAAATCGGACAGGATCGCCGTGCCGATTGAAGCGCCAATGCTTTCCGGCAATGCCGCGGATGAGCCTTCATGGCACATGTTCGATGAATCCGGCAGATGGTTGCTGCCGAATAAGCGGGCGAACAATTGGTACATATAAGCCGTTTCGAGCGATGCGCGACCGGAGGTGTAGAAATCGACCTGCTCAGGGGATAGCGCTCTCAATTCACGGCCGATCTCTTCGAAAGCGTCCTGCCAGATGACGGGTACATATTTGTCCTTTTCGGCATCCCAACGCATGGGATGCGTCAATCGTCCCTGTTCTTCGAGATCACGGTCAGGCCAGGTTTCCAGCTCGGCGAGCGTATGGGCCGCGAAGAAGGCCCGATCCGCCCGCCGGTTTGTGACTTCCCAACTGGTGGCCTTGGCGCCGTTTTCACAAAACTCCAATGGATGAGGCTTCGCAGGCTTGCCCCATGCGCAACTGACGCACATGTAACCATCGGGCTTGTTCTGATGCGCCAAAAGAGCCGGACCTGCGAGCGGGATATGCTCGCGAAGGAGTATCCCGCTCACGGACCTTGCTGAACCCCATCCGCCTGCTGCAGGTTTGCCCGATGTTTTCGGTGGTTCGTTTCTCGGTTGCGTAGCCATGATGAAGATCCTCAATTCCCACAAAGAACCAACGACAAGCTCTTCTGTTCCCGGTCGGCGATGACTGCCGATGGCAATGGCCTCAGCCGAGGCCGCCGCTAAAGATCGATGAGCCCGCAAGGCTTGCCGGTGGGTCTCTCGATGAAGGCCGCGACATTGAAAAACCGGCGCTTCGGCGGCGGTGCGACGCTCATCATGCTCACTCCAGCCCGATGACGATCACAGGTCACCGCCAAAAGGTGCAGGAACAAAGCACAACCCTCAGAGTTGGGATTTCCGCAAATCTTTGTGGAGGTTTTTCAAATGGGTCGCGGCATCCTACTCTGGCTTCTCGGCATACCGTTGCCGATCGTCATCCTACTTGTTCTGTTCATGCGCTAGGAGGCAGTCATGTCTCCACGCGAAGATACGTCGACGGATATCCTACCAATCGAATCCTCCAGGTCCGCCCTCGCCTGGGGGCCGATTATTGGCGGCGCCGTTGCGGCGACGGGTGTCACGCTCATCCTCCTGCTTCTCGGATCGGGATTGGGTCTGACAATGGTATCACCGTGGTCCGGCGAGAGCAGTTCCGCAGCCACCGTTGGCGCGACAGCGGCGATCTGGCTCGTGGTCGTCCAATGGCTGTCCTCCGCTCTCGGCGGCTATCTGACTGGACGGCTGCGCACGAAATGGACAGCAGTCCATACGGACGAGGTATTCTTTCGCGACACCGCGCACGGTTTCATCAGTTGGGCCTTGGCCACCGTGTTCGTTGCCGGATTCCTGGCATCGTCGCTGACATCGCTTGCCGGTACCGGCGCGAGTGCCGTCGGCAGCGTCGCTAGTACCGCCGGTGTCGTGGGTGCGACGACGGCCGCTTCGAAGGAGGGCGCGGACCTCTCTACCGCCTACTTTACCGATGCATTGCTTCGGCCACAACGCGCAGGCGACCGGGCGCGCAACGACGACGGAGCGGCGGCCACAGAAGTTTCCCGCATCCTGCTTCAAGGTGCTGCAAATGGAGGAATTCCGGATGGCGATAAGGCATATATTGCCGGCATCGTTTCCGCACGGACGGGCCTGTCCGAAACAGATGCCCGTGCTCGGGTCGATACCGTCCTGAAGCAGATCAATGATGCCAAGGTCGCCGTTCAGGCCGCCACCGACAAGGCAAGGAAGGCGGCTGCAACAACAGCGCTCCTTGGATCGCTCTCGCTTGTGATCGGGGCGTTCATCGCCGCGGCGGCCGCCGCTCTCGGTGGAAAGCAACGCGACGAGGAGGAAGACCTGCTGGTCACGGACCGCCGCACGGTTTGACGCCGACCGAAGGCGCTCCGTCACATGCGAGCGCCCTCTGCCAACGGCTTGCAACGCTCTGACCCGAGACACCTCCCGGAACATTCGGGTGCTTTCCATGTTCGGTGACGACGCAATCAGGCGCCAGGAGGATCTAATGGCTACAGAGAAGACGCTGAACGACTTATTCCTTGATACCGTTAAGGACATCTATTTTGCCGAAAAACAAATCCTGAAGGCTTTGCCGAAAATGGCCCGGGCCGCCCAGCTCGAGGAAGGCAAGGCAGGATTCATGAAGCATCGTGACGAGACGCAGGCCCAGATCGAACGCCTTGATCAAGTGTTCGAACTTTTGGGCAAGCCAGCCCGCGGCAAAACCTGCGAAGCGATGCAAGGCATCATCGCCGAAGGTGAAGAGATCATGGAAGAGTATAAGGGCACGAAGGCTCTCGACGCTGGGCTCATCTCTTCGGCACAGGCAGTCGAACATTATGAGATCGCGCGCTACGGCACATTGATCGCATGGGCCAAGCAGCTTGGCCTCAAGGACGCCGTGCCGCTCCTGCAAGCGAGCTTGGCTGAAGAAGAGGCCACGGACAAGAAGCTGACGCAACTTGCGCAGTCCGCGGCCAATCCTCAGGGCAAGGCCGCCTGAGACTAACGCAGGTCTCACAAAAAGCCGCTCGACGAGCGGCTTTTCCACGTAGCTGCTTCACACATTACCTTACGGGATAACGCCATGGCCAAGAGGACGACTGCTCAGGGCGGTCCGGTTGCCGATGATCAAAATAGCCTGCGGGTCGGGGCACGTGGTCCTGCTCTCATCGAAGACTTTCACTTACGCGAAAAACTCTTCCATTTCGATCACGAACCCATTCCCGAACGCGTCGTCCATGCAGCGCGAAGCACGCCTCCACAAAAGGAAGAGGGTGGACCGCGCAGGTGGCGACGGGGCTGGCAGGAAGGGACTAAATCTACGCGATCCACCTATCAAACCAACATCCCTGTCTTAGGTTCCTGCTCGAAATAGCGATTTAGCCTCGATATTTGCCTTCGTTCATATCCGCGGGATCGTAGTTCAGATCCCAGTCCTTTTCCGGTTTCTTCTCGCCAGGCGGCATCTTGTTCAGCGTCGCGTCGTCCGATCCGGTAATGACCTTCGGTTTGACGCTGGCGACACCGTTGTTGCAGCTTTTCTTGACGAGCCGGCGATATTGGCCCCTCGCGTCCTTGCGGATGTCGGCCGCATCGTTGTTACCAGGATTATCCGATCTCGACATTTGTTGTCTCCTACCGCTGAACTCTGTTGTGACGAGGTGGGCCGTCGTTCAAACATTCAATTCGCACCTTTGAGCAAAGCGTCTGGTGCCGATTGGTTCCTAGTCTTCGAAGATTTCGTCAGAAATCCAAGGCCGTCGCGCGCGAGGACCCCGCGCAGTTTCAGAACTCATGGTTCCGAAAGACATGGAGATCCCTGAATCTTCATCGGCATCACGTTTCTTCATCGATCCCTCGGCAGGCCACAGGGCTTGAATTCTCACGGATCGAGAGGCTTCAGCACTTGGCATCGGGAACCCTACAGCCGCCATTCGATTATATTACGGAGATCGAGCTTGGGCATTCCGTGAGGCCACTGTGTTGAAGCTTTTCATCATCGCCCTGCTGCTTGTGAGCATGACCGCTTGCTCGGATGAACAGCAGACCAAACGCCAAATTCGTGCGTTGCTCTCCTGGACAGCGACGGCGGACATGGCCCTGGACGGACGAGCAAAAATGCTTGTGTCGAACAGCTTTACAGCACTCACCATGGAGCGATGCGGAAAGGAGATCGGCAGCCTGTCGAAGGAGCTTCCGACCTCTCCCCAGGACTTGACCGCACTGGCTGGCCGGTTGAACACGATTATCGGTGCCACGCATGACGACATCGTCAATGACCGAATAGGTACGGTTTCGCAGCATCTCGAGGATTTGCGAGGCGTCGAAGCTGAGTTGAAAGCAAGCGCCGGAACAGCACAATGAAAAAGCTGCTGCAGATATCGCTTGGTGTCGTCACGAGCATCGGCGGCTTTCTTGAAACGGGGAATATCGCAACGGCAAGTCAGGCGGGGGCGGCTTATGGATTCACCCCTCTGTGGGCCATCGTGCTCGGGACGATCTGCGTGATTTTCCTCGTCGAAATGTCGGGGCGGTTCGCAATTGCGAGCCATTATACGATCGCCGACGGAATTCGAGCCCGCTTCGGCTCCAACATTTTTCTTCTGACGGTAGCCATAGCATTTATCGTCAATCTTCTCGTTCTTGCCGCCGAAATCGGGGGCGTATCGCTTGCACTGCAGTTTCTGACCGGCGTGAAATTTCAATGGTGGTCGTTGCCGGTGACATTTGCTGTCTGGCTGTTGCTCTGGCGAGGCACGTTCGGCCTGATTGAGAACGGCATATCGTCTTTGGGGCTGATAGCTCTGTCATTCGTCGTTGCAGTCTTCGTCATGAGGCCACCATGGGACGAAGTCGCGAAAGGCATGGTGCCGACGCTGCCAAGCAGAGATCCGCTGCATTACAGCTTCATCGTCGTCGGAATATTGGGCGCGCTCATTTCTCCCTATCTCTTCTACTTCTATTCCTCGGGCGCTATCGAAGATAAGTGGGACAAGAGCTATTTCGGCGCCAACCGCGCGATCGCCATCATTGGCATGAGCTTCGGCGCGATCATCACTGCCGCCATCATGATACTGGCTGCGATGATCTATCCCGCTAGGGGTATCGAAGACATCGAAGGATATGAGCAGATTGCCATGATCCTCACTCCCGCCTTCGGAAAATGGGGGCTTTATCTCTTTGCAACGTCACTCGGGATCACCTGCTTGGGCGCGACCCTCGAAGTGGGCCTTGCGCAGGCCTATCAGGTTGCGCAGGGCTTCGGGTGGAATTGGTCGGAAGACGCAAAACCGAAAGATAACCCGGCATTCTGCCTCGTCTATACGGCTTCGCTTCTGATTGCCATGATCCCGATAGCCGTCGGCATCGATCCGCTGAAACTCACCATCTTCTCGATGGCGATCACCGCCATCAGCCTGCCGTTCGGCGTGGTTCCTTTCCTCATCTTGATGAACGACCCGATTTACGTGGGAGAACACAGAAATGGGTGGGTCGGCAACGCTGCCGTCGTCTTCATCGTCGCGATGGCATTCGTACTTTCGATTGTAACCACACCCCTGGAAATCCTCGGAGCCTGACATGTATCTTGTTCGCGATGTTCTGGATAAGCAGGTCGTCGACCGTCGGCAGACTCGTATCGGAAAAGTCGACGGGATCGTGCTCACCGCAGAAAATGGCAGCCAGCCCAAGGTTGCCTTCATCGAAATGGGGACCTCGATGCGGATCCGAAGGCTGAGCCAACGGCTGTATCGTTGGATGCTCGCCTTTGCCACGACATCGCGAGCGGTCGAAGGTCAGCATCCCTATCGGATCCCATGGTCAAAAATCACGGATGTCGGCGTCGATATCGAAGCCGATGTCGACAAAAGCGAAACGCCGCTCGAACAATCGCAGGAATGGCTGAGGCAACATATCCTTCGCTACATTCCGGGAGGACTGTCGTGACGGAGATCCACCTGGAACTCCTGCTTGGAATGCAGGTTCACGACACAAATGATCGGCCGGTCGGGCGATTGGAGGAAATCAAGGCGGCAGCCGATGGAGAAGATTTCGTCGTTGTCGAATATCACCTGGGCGCTCTTGGATTGTTCGAAAGATTATCGGCAACCACGATCGGTCATGCCATCCTGCGTCCCTTCGGCTTCAAGGAGCGGCCAAGCGGCCATATCGTGCCATGGGACAAGCTCGATCTGACGGATCTCTACCATCTGAAACTCAGTTGCTCCGTCGCCGAGCTTGAAACAAGAACTCTATGAACATGAGCTTTTCCGCAGGTAGATCCGTGGGCCGCTTTTTCTATGGACGAAGGCGCCGGGGCCGGATCATCGATATCTGCACAACCAGCCGATTGGTGTGCAAGCCGCTATACGTCGTCCTATCGTCGAGAGGACAATAGCTATCAGCCCTTCGACGGGCCACGTCGGGCAGGTCAGCCGCCTAGCGAAACGGCTGAACTCATCGCTAGCAGGTAATACTGCTGCGGTACGAAACAAACAGTCGTGGGGGAGAAGCCCACTCTTTTGCTTTTTGACACCCCAATTTACGCGGGATCGTATTTTGCGCTGGTGTCTCCCACCTTGTCTAGGACCTCTCGTGCAGTTCCGATTGCTTCGCTGGCCGCTTCAGTCGTTTTTGAGGTGATATCCCTGCGTAGCTGGTCAGAAACTTCGCCCACGGCATTGTCCTCGAACTCCGTATAAGGTAGCGCCGCTCCAATCGCTGCGCCGACTGCAAATGCGAGCGCACCGCCGACGAGCGGCTGATCGCGAAAACGCCTGAGAATAGCTTCGCTAAGCTGCCTGCTTTGATTTTCAAACGATTGCGCTGCACCTTGAACACTGCCAGCAATAGAACTTCCGGCTTGCGCAATCGACCCCGTCAGCCGGTCGGCAGAGGTGTTGATCTGTCGCCAAGTGTCAGACGCCCAACCGGAAGCCTCATCGAACAACGCGCCGGCCTCGTCACGAATGTCTTGGATCTGTTTGCCGGTCGCGTCGGTAAAACCGCGATAAGCTTTCCCGCTCTGGTCGACAAAGTGGCCGGCCCGTCGGCCGGCGGCGTCCGTCATCGCCCTGAAACGATTACCCCCTTCATCCGTGAAGTTGCTATACCGTTCGCCAAAGCTTACCTCTATGGGACCCATACGTCTTATGGCGCCCGTCACGATCGCCAGAGGGTATTCCTCCTCGGCGTCACGCCGCTCGGTGCGGGCGCCAGGATTGGCGAACAGCCAGGCGAGGCTCACCCCCAGCAAAGTGACGGGAATAGGGTTGGTCCTAACCGCCTTGCCGAGATTATTGACATATTCAGCGCCGCCGCTCTCCCTCGCGTAATCGAGCAGTTCGTCTACGAGTTGGCCGGGGGACATGCGCTCCTCGATGGCATGGAGCTTTTCCTCGATCCTCTGCCGATCCGCCTCGATCTCTCGCTGCAGCTCGGCAGCCGAGTGGGAGTGAGAATTGTCGTTCATTGCACTCTCTCCTTTACGACGTCCACGTCCCGCCGCAGCGACGTCGCCGTTCTATCCAGCTTTAGGTTGCTGCCACGCAGCGTGGAAATCCCGCGCGCTACCATTGCCCAGGCAAGGCCCGCGACGATGACGCCGACAATAAGCGCCGAAAGCGTGTCGGCATTCCGTGCGACGAGAAAAGCGGCTAGGCCTTTGACGGCCGCGGCCAACAACACGCCGATGGCACCGATTGCGAATATGACGCCAATGAGCAGGGTTTCGATGCCTCCCAGCGCGCGGTTCAGATTCTCCGATGCCTCCGCCTTCGCCAGGTCGATTTCCTTGCGAAAGAGCCCGGTTATATCGGTCACTAGGCCGGCCATGAGTTCGGTCAGAGAGCGGTCATCCCAATGATTTGCCATTGTCGCGATCCTTCTGGTACTACCCGTTTTTGAGGGGCTCGACACCTGCAGGCATTGAAGGAGTCGAGGTCCGGGAATCCGTCGGGCTGTTCCGACGGTGGGCTGAGGCCGTGAGCAGCCGGCTGGCTGTCAGGCCGGCAATCGCCGCTATGCCGAGAAAGGCAAGCGGCTGCCTCCGCCCGAAGTCTTCAACCATGCCCGCGATTTCCCCAAGATCACGACCCTCCATGTCGTGCGCGAAATTCTGAAGGGAACCGCCAATTTGCTTGGTGTATCGGCCGACGGCCTGTTGGTTCGATCGTTCGAGTTCGGCTCCGATTTTTTCGAATGCCGATGCGATACCGTCGAGTTGGCGTGCAGCAAGATTCTTCTTATCTGCGGCCGCGTCGCTGACGGCGGTTTTCGCTTTCTCTGTTTGCTCATCGGTAAACTGCCGTAGCTCCTGTAAATTCTGCCGGATTGCTTCTTCCGAACCGTCCGTATTCGGTTTCTGGCTCGTCCCCGCTCCTATGCCTGGGCGATCGTCTGCATCTCGAGACGTCAGATCCGCAGGGCTTGGATCATCAGATTGAATGTTCATTTCGGCTCTCCAGTAGGAATCGCTAGATCAATTCCTAACTGAGCAATCGAAGCATGGTTCCTTGTTCGCAGGAGCCATAAGGATAACGTTCGCAAATGCTTACGGAGAACCTTCTGCCATTCCGTGGATCGGAATGAACAATGCAGGCGCCGGACCTTCGCTCCGGCTCACAATTGACGGTTCGATATGAGCGGTGGACAACAACGTGATAATTTTTGGCGGTCTTACGCGCGGGAACGTCTGGATACCTGCTGTCGGCTTGCGTACCATAGCCGAGCTCTGCCCTTGGCAACCCGGTCATCCAAGCATCCACAATCAGCGCCAATCGCGTTGCGTTATATTGTATCGCAATCGGCAAGCCGTCACGAACAGCCCAAAGAGTTGAGAGCGTCTCTCCACTGCGCCATTTGCAAATCAACCGACCATATGCGTGCCGCCGTTTGGTGCGCTACCCCGTAGCAGGGCGATGGCGATCGTTAATGCCGACGAGATCGACGAGCTGTTGCTCATCATGAACTCCTTCCCTGAAAAGTTCGATGATCATTGCTGCCACTAGCTCGCCTTCTTCACTTTCGCGCTCGATGTTCCTTTTCAGCAAAATGGCATCAAAGGCGCGTTGACAGGTGTCCAAATCAACTGAATCTAGAGCCAAATCACGCTTGCTGAGATACCTGCGGATCATTCCTTTCCTGCCTCCTCTTTTGGATTTGCCGACTGAAAATGATGTAATTTTCAGCTATTAAATTTCAAGAATTTGCCGCGGAACCGGAGGCCGGAAGTAACGTTTTCAAGTACCCTAAGCCACTTACACTAGACTGAACGTCGCCCTTTTTGCCTTAGTTCTCGGCGCGATCCTCCCAGACAGATTTCCCGCCACCATATGGTGGCGGGTTCTTTGCCTGTTTGGCGCAATGGCCAATCCCGACGATCCGAACCGTCGCGTTCTAACAATCTTCTTCAATTTCAAAAGGATGCACGGCGGGTGAAATGTCTGTTATAGTGCTGCCCGGCACATCCCGATCAGGATGTGCGGTCCCGCTTTCGAGAACGACTTGCGTTCGGGCGAGTCGCAAGGGACAGCGACAGGAAGACATAATTTCGATCGCTGTTCGTATTGTCGAAGAGTTTGGAGGTTGCCGTGATCGCCAGGTTCGTTCACGAACGGGACATCCCTTTAGGCTCCGAAGCGCTTGGGACCTGTCAAGTCGCGTTTGATGCCGTTCTGGCTGCGCTAGAAATCAAGCGGGAACATGAAAAGGCTGACGTCGTCGCGGCGTTGATCGTGAACCTCTACCAGCAGGGCATTCATGACGGAGAAAAGTTGTTCGAGCTGGTCATGACTGCAAGCGCCAACCTCAAAATATAGCCGAAGCCTGGCTACTTCGATCCGTCGGGATCAGGGAACGATAGCGCGCCAGTTTCATTGTCTGGGTTTTCCATATCGCACAGTTCCCTCGGATCTTTCGACCACGCTTGCTCCACGACGGGATTATCGCTCACTTTGTTCTTCCTCCAAAAATTCCGGGTCCGCCTGTGAGCCGGATGTCTGGTCTCGCCGACTGAACAAACCCGCGTCCTCGAGCGCCTCGATATCCGGCAGGTCGCGCAGCGTCTCCAGGCCGAACGCCGACAGAAAATGCTTGGTCGTCACATAGGTATACGGCGCGCCTGGCGTCGGGCTGCGCGGTCCGGAGGCAATGAAGCCGGCGTCGCGCAGACTAGCGATCGTGTCGCGGCTGACCTCCTTGCCAAAAATCTTGCTGAGGTCGGCACGCGTGACCGGCTGGAAATATCCCACCGCCATCAGCACCATCGCCTCGAACTCCGACAACATTGTTGTCGCGCCGCGCGTCGGAGCATTCGAGGCCCGGATCGCGTCCGCGTAACGCGAACGCGTTCGATGCTGCCAGCCACCGGCGACCGACACCAGTTCATAAGGCCGGTCGCGCAGTTCTTCGATGAGGTCGTCGATGAGCAGGTCGACACTGCAGTCTTTTCCGACGGCCCGCACCAACATCTCGCGGCTGACCGGTTCGACGGAGGCGAAGATGACGGCCTCGACCCGCAGCATCCATTCGCGCCAGCGCAGCTCCGGCGGCAGATCCTCGAGCTCTCGATCAAACAGGACATCGTCCTGGGGAATCTTTTTGGTGTTGCGGCGTGGCTGCGTCGTCGCGCTCATACCGGCCGCCTCACAATCCAAATATCCGGAAGGAGGATCGGCCGGACAGTTCGCGCACGGCCTCAAAACCTTCCAGTCGCTCGAACAGCCGGGCGCTCGCCCAGCGGGAGAGAGGAGTACCGGGCGCCGACGGCGACAGCGCGTCCTCCTCAAGCAGTTTCCGGATAACGGTCTCGGCGCCCTTGGTGCGCAGCTTTGTCGCCGACGTCAGAAGAGTGTCGGCGCGGCGAGCAATGACGGTGGCGGAACACAGTGCAGACGTCGTGCCCTCGACCATGGCCAGGCACACCGCACGCGAAAAACCCGGCTCACCGGGCCGGACCCGCCCTCGCCCGCCAATCGTCTTGAAGGCCGGACCATAGCGCTCGGCCATCAGCAATGGTACGGCGAGCTGCCATTCCAGCATCGTTGCGACCAGCAGGTCAGCCAGCGCCCAGGCGAGCGGCTCGGCATCCGGCCGATCGGCGACAACCGCTGTCACCAGTTCCGCCGCGGCCAACGGCGCGGCGCGGCCGGACTGCAGCGCGGCATCGATGTGGTCGACCGCACCCGCAAGCCGGTCATTCCAGACCAGGCCAAACAGATCCGCCAGACCGGCCACGCCGATTGAGGACAGATCGGGTTTGCGCAGAGCCAATCGCTTGTAGGCCCAAAACACTTTTCCAGCAGGGCCGCAATCATCACCCGGCGCGGTGAGTAGTACGGCGTCGCGCAAGTCTGCTTCGGTCTCGCCGCGGCCGACAAGCCGAACAGCCGCCGCGGCGCTTTTCAAGGCCTGGCGGGAGCGCCAACAGCCGGCCCAGACCGGGTCGGTGCGAACGAGATCGTCGAGCGATTTCAGGGCGATACCGGCGGCAAAGGCGGCGTCCGCTTCGGAGGGATCGCGACCGCGCGGCAGCGTCCAGCCTGGCAGCCGGGGCATCCAGGCAAGGGGCATCGAAGCTGTACTGACGGGCGAATCCATGGGACGCAGCATAAATCGGACGTGTGGTTTATGCCAGAAATATCACCACGAACCGCACAACCTGTCGCCAACTAATTACGTCCGATAATCTTGCCTTATCGGACGTTTTTGTCATTATATAGAAATGGCGCAAATCATCGAGCAAAACAGCGAAAATGCCGTCGAGGAGCGCCCCGCTCCGCCAGAGGGCACGGCGTCCGGCCACGGTATTTCCGCGCCGCGGGTGTTGGCCGATATCCCGGCGGACCCTGCCGGTCTCCCCTCCCCCATTGCCGAAACGAACGCCATGCTGCCGACGCATCTCGAGCGCCTCGCCGATAAGGCCCGCACCTATGTCGAGGCCGCCAGTTCTGCCAACACCCGCAAGGCCTATGCCTCCGACTGGAAACATTTCACCAGCTGGTGCCGGCGCCAGGGTCTCGCGCACCTGCCGCCCGATCCACACACCGTCGGCCTCTACATCACGGCGCTGGCCTCGGGCGCCGCCACGACCGATCGCAAGCCCCATTCGGTGACGACGATCGAGCGTCGCCTGTCCGCCCTCACCTGGAGCTACGCCCAGCGCGGCACGCCGCTCGACCGCAAGGACCGCCATATCGCCACGGTGCTCGCCGGCATCCGCAACACCCATGCCGCCCCGCCCCGGCAGAAGGAGGCGGTGCTGCCCGAACATCTGATCGCCATGCTCGAAACATTGGACAGGGGAACCCTACGCGGCCTGCGGGATCGGGCCATGTTGCTGATCGGCTTCGCCGGCGGCCTGCGGCGCTCGGAGATCGTCGGACTGGATTGCGGCCGTGACCAGACCGAAGACGGCCGCGGCTGGGTCGAGATCCTCGACAAAGGCCTTCTCGTCACCCTGCGCGGCAAAACCGGATGGCGCGAAGTCGAGATCGGCCGCGGCTCATCGGATGCCACCTGCCCGGTCGTGGCCGTCGAGACCTGGATCAAGTTCGCGCGGATTGCAAAGGGTCCCCTCTTCCGTCGCGTCCGCGGCCAAGGCAAGGATGTTGGACCGGACCGGTTGAACGACCGGGAGGTGGCGCGTCTCGTCAAAAAGGCGGCACTGGCCGCCGGTGTTCGGGGCGACCTCAGCGAGGGTGAGCGCGCCGAAAAATTCTCGGGCCACTCACTGCGGGCCGGCCTCGCCTCCTCGGCCGAGGTCGACGAGCGCTATGTCCAAAAGCAGCTCGGGCATGCCAGTGCAGAAATGACGCGCAAATATCAGCGCCGGCGTGACCGCTTCCGGGTCAATCTCACCAAAGCATCGGGCCTTTGACCCTCCCCTCCTCAGCGTGAAGTCGTTAGGTGAAATTTGGATGCTGGATTTTTACCTTAGGGCTTCAATTGAAATCGGTAAGTAAAAGCCACATCACTTCATATGATCGATAGTAGCGTGCCTCACTTCCGATAAGGAGCAAGTATCGATAGTGATGGATTTGGCGGCACAAATCACCTAAACTCGTGCCAATCACAGGCCCGTACGAAGCTGAAAGCGATGGAAAAGCGGTTCCAATGCCCCCAAAAACGGTAGAACACCGCGTCCGTGCTACGATGGCTGCCGCCATATCGGCCTCAGTCGCTGCGGCTCGTGGAACGATGACCCTGCCCCCGGGCAAGCGCCACAAAACGCTGCTTGACCGCAGCAAACAGCGCCGGTGGCAATGGCCCGTAATAGCCACTTTCGCGGTCGAGCGGACGAATATCGGGGCCGGGCCAGACAAAGCGGTTACTTTCGGTCAAAACGATCCACGAGCGTTCGTCATCGAGGCCAAGGCGCCGCTTGGTGGCCGGCGGGATCTCGATGGCATCATCCGGATTGGTTGGCGGCGAATGGGTGATCGGCAAGACGCGCACGACCGGCGTTTCGTCCTCAAGCGCGGCCACGATCGCCAGCACCAGGCTCGGCCGATCCTTGTCGCCCTCCTCCCGTCCCTCGAGGTGGTGACGGTGCCAGAGATAGGAATAACGGAAGACCCAGCCGATCTTCGGTTCAGTCGGCAGCATTCTTGTCCGTCAGCAGTTCGGCATTGAGATGATCGAGACCCGGGTCCATTTCAGATGTTTCGACCGCGGTAATGTCCGCGTCGCCAAGCGCCGTCGTCAGTTCGACGCGACGCTCGCGCCGCATCAGCCGAAGATAGTCCTCATAGGCAATCAGCACCGTACGGGGCCGGCCGTTCTTGGTGATGATCACCGGCTCGCGAACCGCCGCATCTTGAAAGGCGCCGAAATTTTTCGAAACCGCCGCGGCGGTGACCGTCGCTGTCATGAGTCTTCTCCTTTTTCCGTAATATACGGATTTCCCGGAAATCCCGCAATAAGAAAGCGAACACAATGCGTCTGCTAAAATCGGCCCCAACGGCGTCCTCGGACGAAGCGCGGGTCGCGCGCGCCGAGGCGCTTGACGCTCTCGATGCCATTCTTCCGTTCGATCGGCGCGACCAACTGGCAGCACTGCTCACCGACGAAGACGTTGCCACATTAAAACATCTAGCCAACCAGGGCATGGGCGACAATACATTGCGGGCGCTCGCCTCCGACTTCGGCTATCTGGAAGCCTGGTGCCAGCTTGCGACCGGTTCCCCCCTGCCCTGGCCGGCGCCGGAAGCGCTGCTGCTAAAATTCGTGGCGCATCATCTGTGGGACCCCGTCGAACGCGCCGACAATCCTGACCACGGCATGCCGGTGGAGGTCGAGGCGGGCTTGCGCGCTGAGGGATTGCTGCGCGCCGATGGTCCGCATGCGCCCGATACCGTACGACGTCGCTTGACCTCCTGGTCGATCCTGACGCGCTGGCGCGGCCTGACTGGAGAATTTTCGGCGCCATCGCTGAAGACGGCGCTTAGGCTGGCGGTTCGGGCCGCACCGCGGCAACGTCGCCGCAAGAGCAAAAAAGCCGTCACCGGCGACGTGCTGACAAAGTTGCTTTCCACCTGTGCCGGCGATCGCCTGGTGGATCTCCGTGATCGGGCGCTATTGCTGACCGCCTTCGCCTCCGGCGGCCGCCGGCGCTCGGAAGTGGCAGGACTACGGGTCGAGGATCTCATCGACGAAGAACCGGTGAACCAGAACCCGGCCGATAAGGACTCCCCTTTTCTTCCCTGCCTCACCATCAATCTCGGCCGCACCAAGACGACGACCGCCGATGACGACGCCCATGTCGTGCTGATCGGTCGGCCAGTCACCGCTTTGAAACTATGGCTGGAAACGGCCAAGATCGAGAGCGGACCACTGTTTCGGCGCATCGACCAATGGGGCAACATCGACAGGCGGGCGCTGACGCCGCAATCGGTCAATCTGATCCTCAAGACCCGTTGCAAGAGGGCCGGGTTGGATTCGGGGGCGTTTTCGGCGCACGGGCTAAGATCGGGCTATCTGACCGAAGCGGCCAACCGCGGGGTATCCCTGCACAAGTCGGTGACGCAGGCCGCGAGCTATTACAACAATGCCGAACGGAAGAGCGGGCGGGCCGCAAGGTTAGTCGTTTGATGGTACTGACGCCGCTTAATCTCCCGTAGCCAACCTATCAACTTAGGCATGCAATGAAGGACGCATGGTGCCGGCCGCCGCACAATGGCGTTCGGTCCTCATTGCTGACCCTGACCGCTGTGACGTCGACGCAAGGAATAGACCAATGTCAAAGCCGCGACAGTTCCAAGCGCTACGATAGGCCAGAGAAGAGCAAATGTGATCTCGTCTCCGCTATTTTCGTATGGTGTGCCTTCGAGAACTTCGCAAGCACTGAAGCTGTAGACCAGAATATCGAATGAAAGTCTGATGGCGAAAGCGGCTTGCCATAGCAAGAAGAGGAAGACAGGACCGCAGGCAATGGTCGCGGCTTTAAGGTATCTCGTCTGCGACAGACCAATCACGGCGAGAAGATAGAAAGGAATGGATATCACCACGCCCCAAAGGCGGTCTGCCTCTCCTTGTGTGCATGTCCAACGACGCGGGCGAGCAGAGCAGTTAACGCTCCAAGGTGAAATGCCAAAACTGAAATTATAGCCCAAATCATGTACTCGACCTTCAGTGTTGGAGGGGCGCTTCCAAGATATTCCCTCGCGCTGCAAGGCTGCTAGGTACTCATAGTCCGATCCAATAGGGAGTGAGATGATGCCCACCTGATCAAGTTAGATGCTGCAAGTGAGATTGCCGCCAGGCGGCAGCTTATTAGCCCTCCGACGTCATTCTCGCACGGTGATTTCGACAAACCCAGCATGGGAGCAGTTGCCCCAGATTCCGGCCATCGAAGTTGGGCTGCGGCGATTGAGCGTATACTCACATTTCGACGATTTCCCCGGCTTCAGAGCACTGATTTCTTTCCAGGATAGCTGCTCGTTACCAGCGACCCGTCCCTTGATTAGCGTGGTGGCGCCCGACTTATCCCAATTCAACGTGGCGTTAAAATTATTATGATCGATCGCCATGAAATGATCTACGCGGAAAGATAGTATCCTTTTTCCGTTTCGGACCGATCCCGAAAAGCCGTCTTTCAATCTTTCAATCAAAGCCGCATTTGTTGCTTCAGCTGCATCGGATGCTCTCGTTCCATGGGAGGCTCCATGTTTGCGGCGAGTGCCGTTTTGAACATGGTTTCGGCGGCCCTACAGATTTTGACAGGAATTTTCCCGTGCGGGAATAGAATCATCACCTGCTTTTGCGCGTCTAACTCCACCGCCTTTCGCACATTTTCGGAAAGCCCATAACGCGAACCATATTGGATGATGCCGACGTCGATGCGGTTCTCCCAATTGCTACGCCATCTTCCCCTTCGAGTGTCACACTTTTTGACGAGGACTGAATTTGCGACATAGTAACCAAGCTGGACAGCCGCGTCGACCGGGCCGCTTCCATTCAAATGGGGACTACTCTCGAATAGGTATGTGGCAGAAGTTTCAGCTGCCTGTGCGACGACAGGCAGCTGAGAAAACAGGCAAGCCAACAGAATGAACATTTTTAGCAAATGAGCCCCCGGTTTATGAATGGTAACGATTCTGCTTCTCTTGCCAATGGCCCGGTGCAGCTAACGCATGACCCGAAGCTGGGAAGATTGCTGTGACGGCCGGATCTGTCAATCGCGTGATTGAGATTGGAGAAATCAGGTGCATTAGGCTGATATTTCCACAGAATACGTGGGCCGCGCATCC